>JAQBPQ010000166.1 GCA_028287445.1 Cohnella sp. | reverse complement strand
CGGAACTATGACCGCCAAGCTGCCAAAGGGGTTTCCTCTAACCCTCATGATTGCGATGCTGGGTTTTTTATTGTCCAAAACGAGATAGGGGGATGAACATGCTGCCTTTCAAACCACACCATCTTGCACCGAGACAGGGGGAAAATCATTTAACCGATCAGGAAGTGGAACAGATTGCATCCGAGATCATCGAAAAGATGAACTTGGAGGAAATGATCGAACTATCGAATTCCTTGGAGATTATTTATAAGCTGATGAGTCCTCAGTATTGTCATTAAACGATCGGGAACTATACCAGGATATGTAGCTGATACAGTGATTCATTTCTGATGTGGTGTATGACTTAGAACGGCACCCTTTTGTATCTTCCGCTCATGCGGAAGATACAAAACTATGGGAATTACAAAGAAATAGATGATGCCACACAATATACCAACAGTCGCAAATCCCCCTCGGGGAAGAATGGCCGATGCTGCTGCCGTGGATAGAGTGATACCTAAGTAAGTCGCAGAACTATTGAAGGACAGTATAGTCCCTCGAATTTGGGGATTCAGTTCAGATATGAATGCGGTAAGAGACGATTGACCGATACCGGTGGAAATAGCCCACATGGTTTGAAGTAGGAGTGAAATAGCCAGATTTCCGGTGAGTGTTGATAAAGCAATCACGACAAATGCGGATAAGATGCAAGCTAAAACAATAAGTTTTTGTTTCCCAAAACGGTCGGAAATTCTCCCTCCGTAAATACTTCCCAGGACAGCTCCAATACCTGCTATCGCAAAAGCGATGCCGATTCTATCCTGGCTTAGGGAATAAAGTTGGTGATAAAAAACACCCATGTTTGTGAAAAACCCTTGCATTCCCGCCCACCATAGAAATGAACTAAATAGGGCTAGCAAACTTATGGGGTTGCATAATAACGGATTTGATGAGCAGACGACAAACGTATTCCAACAAGTTGACTGCCGATCGAGATGGTGTATCCAAGAAAACCAAGCATAGCAATTTTAAGAATATCTTTTTTCATAATACGAACTGGATTTTTTAAAAAAACCGCAATGGCCAAAACGATAACCGCTAGAAGAAATCGCATAAATGCTAAAGTCATCGGATGAACTTCTGCCATTACATATTTGGAAAAAACCTGACTTCCGCCCCATAAGGCTGCTGCTGTCATCAGATATAAGGCACCCAAAATCTTGTTCATATAAACGCCTCGCTAGAGATGAGAGAATATTGACTTCATTCTGTTTAATTTTTAATGTTACAAGTATTCCATCCATTCCCCGTCCTCAGGTATATGAACCTGGTGAGACAACTCCCGTTGATCTATATATTGATTTAGTTCATGACGAGTTAGCAAACAATGGTTCCAGGCATCCATATGAGCGACAATAACGTCAGAATCCGGAAGCTTTTTACACACACGCTCGATTTCTTCACTGGTCATCGTAATCGGGCCGCCTTCTAAGAATTGAGCAGCTCCTGAAAACAGAACGATGACTTCTGGCTTATACAATTCCAAAGTTGCCTCAATATCTGAACACCAAACACTATCTCCCGCGATATAGACGGAGGGTTCATTTGGCGTTTGCAAAATATATCCGGAGACGGGACCCATCTTTTCTCGCATCTGTCCTTTTCCGTGCTGTCCTTTTTTTCGTTTCAATTGAATTCCGTTCCATAATACCGCATCAAGCTCAGGCTCTACAGCCAGAAAACCCAAGGTCTTCATTTTCTCCTCATCTTCCGGTTGACAGAACAAGGGTATCTCTTTAGGCAGTGTTTCTACGGCAACCTGATCGAAATGATCCCTATGAGTGTGACTAACCATAACAGCATCCAACTTGTCTAAATCGGGCATATTGTTGGGCAGATCGACGAGTGGATTCCGCCGATTATTGCCTGAGTTTTGTGCTGGATCCATCGTGCCAGGGGGACTTAACATGGGATCAACCAAAATTTTTTGACCTCCTAATTCAAGAAACATCGTGGCATGCCGGATAAGTTGAATTTTCATGTTCACTGCCTCCTTTAACACAAAATTTGAAGCTGATTAGCCGATCTTTGCTTCACAACAATTGCAGCACGGGTCGCTTGCAGGCATGTTGTTCGTGTATGCAGGCTTCTTGAACATGCCAGCAAATTTCTGTAATACTGAGTTTTTCTTTTTAATACTGTTCCAAATCCAAGCATTTCTCGATGCCCTGCTAATTTCATTTTGTCTAAGTTCCATCAACTTCTCAGTAGCATAAACATGAAGTATATTCATTGGAGTTTTCCCCCTTTCCATTCATCACGGGACCCATTTCAAGGTTAACTAACTCTTACATAAATTAGAAATTCAATTCTGTTTGAAGGTTATAACAAAATGTTTTAACGCATCGAATGAGCTGTACTAGGTACAGACTCGTTTCCCATCGTCGCCGCTTAGCATCGTACTTCCCGGGAGAAATCGACCAAGCAAAAAGAGAGGCAGCTCATTAAAAGCTGCCTCTCTAAGGACGATTTGTGTATATTTAATTCCTATACTTATCAACCCTCACCGTGCTTTTCGGCAGCAAGATCCGGTTTCCACATTGGGATTCCCGCTTGCTTCGTCACCCATTCACATCCTTAGCTTTTTATAGGGTTAATGAATATGCGCACCAACGCAAAGCCGACGATTCCACCCACCAGATTCAGGATAATATCGTCCACGTCGAAGGCACCGGTTGATGTAAATTTTTGCGTCAGCTCTACCCCGACCAGAATGACAAATAAGACGAGCAAATATCGCGGAAACGACTGCATCTTGCGGCACAACAGCGGAGCCAGAATACCGAATGGCAGAAACAAGACCAAATTGCCGAAAAAAACTTGAAACCAGGTACTGAAATTATAATGATTGGCATGATACAGATATACGTGAATGGTATGAAACGGTTTTAGATTGGCGTAAGGCAGATCCCAAGAGAATAGATGGGATTCATCCCCGTGCCTGTAGCGCAGCCGGTCCCGGATGAACAACAGGTAGATCAATGCGGCCCCATATACGGCACTTGTCAGCCACATGAATGTTTGCAGCCATCGACTACGTTGAATGAATTCCATCTATTTAAGCCTCGCAGTTTTCGATAACGTTTTTCTCTTTTATCATAACTTAGTGGGAGAGTGGACTCCATCCAAAAAAATATCCGCACCAAAAAACACCTCCTGGCGATGATGACCGGGAGGCGTTGGTGCGCCTAAACAAGAAGACAGCCCGACTTGAATCGTTCGGTTGTCCTCTTGGTTGAAGTTACGCTTTGGCGAGAGCCGCCTCGGTACGGGCGCGGTCCCGATCGAGAACTGGGCCGAGGTACTTGCCGGTATAGGAGTCGGCATTCTTGGCGACATTCTCCGGCGTACCGGTGGCCACGATCGTGCCGCCCCCATTGCCGCCTTCCGGCCCGAGATCGACGAGATAATCGGCCGTTTTGATGACGTCGAGATTATGCTCGATGACCAACACGCTTTCGCCGGAGTCGACCAGACGATGCAAGACTTGGAGCAGCCGGTCGATATCGTCGACGTGCAAGCCCGTTGTCGGCTCATCCAGGATATAGAGCGTTTTGCCTGTACTGCGGCGGTAAAGCTCGGCCGCCAGCTTCACGCGCTGGGCTTCGCCGCCGGACAATGTCGTGGCAGGCTGGCCCAGATTCATATAGCCGAGGCCGACATCCATCAGCGTTTGCATTTTGCGGTGAATCCGCGGAAGGTTCACGAAAAATTCTGTGGCATCCTCGATCGTCATCTCGAGCAGTTCCGAGATGCTTTTCCCTTTATATTTCACTTCCAGCGTTTCGCGGTTGTATCGTTTGCCTTTGCACACTTCACAAGGGACATAGACATCCGGCAGAAAATGCATTTCGATTTTGATAATGCCGTCACCCTTGCAGGCTTCGCAGCGACCGCCCTTCACATTAAAGCTGAAACGGCCTTTCTTGTAGCCGCGCACCTTCGCTTCGTTCGTCATCGCATAAACATCGCGGATATCATCAAATACGCCCGTGTAAGTAGCCGGGTTGGAACGCGGTGTCCGGCCGATCGGTGACTGGTCGATGTCGATGACCTTGTCCAAATGCTCGAGTCCGAGCAGTTCCTTATGGGCGCCCGGCCGTGTTTTGGCCTTGTTCAGGTCGCGTGCCAGCGTTTTGTAGAGAATTTCGTTCACCAGCGTGGATTTGCCGGAGCCCGAGACGCCCGTAACCGCCGTAAACACGCCCAGCGGAAACTTGGCATTCAGGTTTTTGAGGTTGTTCTCCTTGGCGCCTTTCACTTCCAGCCATTTGCCGTTCGGCTTGCGGCGTTGGAGCGGCACGGGAATGAACTTGCGGCCGCTTAAGTAAGCGCCGGTTAATGAGTTCTCGTCCGCCATCACTTCTTGGGGCGTACCTTTGGAGACCACATGGCCTCCGTGAATACCGGCGCCAGGTCCGATGTCAATGATATAATCGGACGCCAGCATCGTATCCTCATCATGCTCGACGACGATTAGCGTATTACCGAGATCGCGCATGTGTTCCAGCGTTCGGATCAGGCGGTTGTTATCCCGCTGATGAAGCCCGATGCTGGGTTCATCCAGAATATACAGCACGCCCATCAGGCTGGAGCCGATCTGGGTGGCCAGCCGAATACGCTGAGCTTCGCCTCCGGACAGCGATCCTGCAGACCGGGACAGTGTCAAATAATCGAGTCCCACGTTGACAAGGAAGCCGAGGCGGTTGTTGATTTCTTTGAGGATCTGATTCGCGATTGTTCTGTCCTTGTCGTTGAGCGAGAGTTCATCGAAAAATTTCTGCGTTTCTCCGATGGACTGCGCAGTCACGAAAGCCATATTCTCGCCGCCGACTGTGACCGCCAACGATTCTTTCTTCAGGCGTTGCCCATGGCACTTGGCGCAGGGCTGCGCGCTCATGTAGACTTCGATGAACTCACGGATGCCGTCGGAGCCGGTGTCGCGGTAGCGCCGTTCCAAGTTATGAACGACTCCCTCGAACGGCACTTGTGCGTCACGCGTATGCCCGAATTCGTTCTGATAGCGAAAATGGACGCGTTCTCCTCCGGTTCCGTACAGAATGATTTGCATATGTTTGTCGGACAACTTCTCGACCGGTACATTCGTCTTGATCCCGTAATGTGCGCATACCGCTGCCAGAAATTGCGGGTAGTAGTTGGACGTACTGCCGGCCCATGCCTCGAAAGCGCCGTCGTCGATGCTCTTACGGCGGTCCGGTATGAGAAGCTCAGGGTCGACGACCATCTTCACGCCCAACCCGTCGCATTCCGGACAAGCGCCGAAAGGCGAGTTAAACGAGAACATCCGGGGAGCCAGCTCGTCGATCGAGAACCCGCAAATCGGGCAGGCCAGATTGGCGCTGAACATCAGCTCTTCCTTGTCCATCACGTCCACGAGCACTTGTCCTTCAGACAGCTTGAGGGCGGTCTCCAAGGAATCCGCCAGCCGGGCGGCCACATCGTCCTTCACGACGATTCGATCGACGACCACTTCCAGAGAATGCTTCTTATTTTTTTCGAGTTCGATCTTCTCGGATAAGTCGCGGATTTCTCCGTTGACGCGCACACGAACAAACCCCTGCTTCTGAATGTCGGCAAGGAGTTTGGTATGTTCACCTTTGCGGCCGGACACGATCGGAGCCAAAATCTGCAGGCGCGTTCGTTCCGGATATTCGAGCAAACGGTCGACCATCTGCTCCACGGTCTGCGACTTGATCTCGACGCCGTGCTCCGGGCAATGGGGCTTGCCGACCCGGGCAAACAACAGACGCAAATAGTCGTAAATTTCCGTAACCGTCCCGACCGTGGAACGCGGATTGCGGCTCGTCGTCTTCTGGTCGATCGAAATCGCGGGCGACAGTCCGTCAATCGAGTCGACATCGGGCTTGTCCATCTGCCCGAGAAATTGCCGGGCATACGCGGACAATGATTCTACATAGCGGCGCTGGCCTTCCGCATAAATGGTATCGAATGCGAGGGACGACTTGCCTGAACCGGACAAGCCGGTGAGCACCACGAATTTATCGCGCGGGATGGTCACATCGATATTTTTTAAATTATGCGCTCGAGCGCCCTTGATGACGATATGCTCGTTGGCCAAAGAATAAAAGCCCCTTTCGCTACAATGCGGCCGAACTTGTCAACAAAGCCGGCGTTCGTCGCAGACCCAATAATAGGAATGTGTGTTCCCATGTATTATACAGAATTGCAAGAAACCTTGCAAATTTGCCGGCGTTAATGAAGCTGGCTCGGCCATAGCACTAGTGAGTCACGGTCCCGCTCGGCGCCGAGCGCCCGAAGAGCCTCTCCCGCCTGCGACTTCAGGATCTCTGCTCCGTTCCACTGCTCGACTGTAATTTTGGACAATCCCCGACGTGACAACAGCAAGGAAAATGCGGTTTTCAAAACCTGCTCCGACAAATCGCCCATCTGTTCAACGCCGGATGCTGCGTCCGTCATGGAGTAAATCCGCTTGCCGTTATTTTCGATCCAGAACAGCCAGCGATTTCCTTGCAACACCAAGTAGTTACCCGGTTTGCGTGAGAATGCTGCGCTTGCTTCCGACGGCCAATCTACGATGATCCCGTATGGATTGGCCGGATCCACCGAGGACAACAGCGTGACGCCGGAGGAGTCGCCCGCGGGAGCCGGCTTGCGGATCGTCTCGGCCAGCTCGCGGGTCGTAAACTGCAGAACGTGCAGGTCGCGGATGAACATTCCCCGTGTCACCGCTCCCCACTCTTCCAGCTTCTTGAGCACGGGCATCAGCGATTCCCAAGCATAGGGACTTGTTTGGGCGGCGATGTCCTTGGTGAGCAGGCCGTAGGTTTCCAGCAGATGATGCACCCATCGGACCACAGGCTGCTCTTCCGGCGTGGCCGGCTCGGCAAGATCGCCGCCCTGGGCAACAGCCGCGTCTGTAGCTAATAACGAACCTGTCCAGTACCAGCGGCCAAGCCCCGATCCGGCTTTGAGGAAGCCATCTTTGCCCTTGCTGCGCGCGGATAACCGAAGCGGTGCAAACTGGTCGTTCGACACATGACCCTCCCATACGAGATCCAGCAAATGAGGCAGCAATTCGGACGGGAGCCGGCCGGTCTCTTGGCTCAGACGGATCAGAAAACGGGCGCCGCCGGTTCGAAGCCGATCCAGCAGCTCCGGATGCTGCGTGTTCCGCTCCTCGACGTTCAGCAGACAAGGCTCATAGAGGGCACGCTGCTCCGAAAGGAAAAAAGCGATTTTCCCTTCCTTGTCGTCTCCGTCTTTGCGCCCAATCCAGAGGATCTGACCCGACGCGCAGAGCAGATCGAGGTTTTCCTTGCGGTAGTCGCTCAGGCGCGATGGGAATATGATCGACTCCCAATGCGATAACGGCAAAAACAACCCTTGCAGCCGCTCGATCACATCCAGCAGCCCTTCACCGCCGCGGCGCTCGTTCCCCGTGAGCACGAGCTGCCTCTGCAGCAAATGTCCAAGCCAGCGTGACGCATCGACAGGTTCGACACTCCGGCGGGCTTTGCCGATAGACAACCGGATGAGTCGCGCGGCGACATCGCGTCCTGACCAAATCCGCTCGTCCGGATCCGCAGCAAAAGGGGCCTGCTCGATGACTCCTTGCTTCAGCAGCGATTCGACCGCGGATTCGGCAGTCTTGAGATCTACAGAAGTATACCGCTGACGCAGTTCATTCTCTGTAAAGGAGAGCCGGTTGGCGGCATAACGCCCGATCACGAACGCGACGGATTCCTGGGTTTGCGGGAAAGAGGCATAAATCTCCCGCTCGTCTGCTGCAATCCAATGGTCAACCCCGGTCCCGTTCCACCGGATTTGCGCCACACGCCTTCGACTTCGCAATTCCCTCAACCATTCCGACGTTTCCGGTCCGCCTATACGGATGATTTCATCTTCGGTTAAATCGCCCCGCTCCTTCAACAGACGCAGCAGTTCCTCCGCATTGCGTACCGCGCGTTCCGGCTCGCTCAGCCGACGTCCTTCCTCCTCCATGATCTCCGGATCCACCGGCTTCAGCCCGACTCCCGGGCCGAACACATCACCGGCGAAGGATTTGCTGAATTGGAGCAATTGAAGTTGAACCGACTCATCGAGTCCGTCCCCTTCATAGATCCTCATATTGACATAGTCAAAAATAAATTGCGCGGCCATGGGTGAAGGAAATTCGGTTTCGCGGACCACCGTTTCGATGCGTCCGTCGGCCACCGACTCAAGAATATCCCGTAAGCGGTCGATGTCCAAATAGTCGTGCATCGCCTCGCGCATCGCTTCCTGAAAATAGGGAAATCGCTCCGCATAGGGCAGCGCGTTTTTCAACAATTCCGCTCCGCGCAGCCGCTTCTGCCACAAAGGAACGCGAGAGAAACTTCGCGACAGAAGCAGCGAAGTTTCCGCGATCCGGCGAAACGCCACGGCAAGCAGAGGCGATCCAGCCAGCGCTTCCGCCAGCAAGGCCTCGGCATTGGCCGAAGTGACCTGCCAGATCACATGCAGCCAAGAAACGTCCCATTCCGCAAAAACGAGTTCTATTCCGTTGTCCTTCGCATTACCGTAAACCCGGTAAGGCAGCGCGTTCTCGAACTGCCGCTCGATAGCCAGCAGCCAAGTCCGGTTTACCTTTTTGCCAAAATGGTTGTGGATGATCACATGTTTCTGGTTCGCGACATCGCGATAATGCTCGACCACGATTCGGCGGTCCGTCGGCACCCGGCTGACCGCCTGCTGGGATCGGACGTAGCCGATCAGTTCGCCGGCCGTGTGGGCGTCCATTCCGTAGCCGGATTCGAGCCACGAGATCGTCTCTCCGTCGGGACGGTCCAACCTGTTCTCCAGTTCCCCCAGAAAAATTCCGATCTTCTTCCCCAGTTCGTAGGAACGGCTCATGGCTTCATTGCGCCAGAACGGAATTTCACTGAATCGGTTCCCCGCTTCCGTCGCATATACCCTGTCCTGCCGGATTTCCCGAATCATCCAAGGTTGGGAGCCGAGTTGAACGACATCGCCGACTTTGGTTTCCTGAATGAACTCTTCGTCCAGTTCGCCGATGTGCGCGCGGCTCTCCGCATGGTGAACCGGATAAGATGAGCTTTGGGGGATCGTACCCGCTCCCATGATGGCGGCCATCGCCGAATTGGAGCGTCCTGTCACGTTACCGGTATCCCGGTCCCAATCCAATAGAGGGCGTAGAAACGGATAAAACCCGGACTGCAGCTCAAGCAGTGACTCCAGACGATTTCGCGGAAATGCGCGATAGCTGTCACAGCGTACGATCAACCGGTACAGGCGGTTCACCGTCCAATCTTGCTCCGCCGCCATGGCGACCGTCTGTTGAGACAACACATCCAGCGTATCGCGCGGGATGCGGATCTCTTCGATGTCCCTCTCCGAAATCAACCGGCTTAATACGGCGATGTCAGGCAGCGCGCCCTTGTGCCTGGCGACGATGGCTCCCCGGCTCGTATCGCCCACGGAATGCCCGGCGCGGCCGACGCGTTGAATGCCGGCGGCAGCCTCAGGGGGAGGATCGATCTGGATCACGAAATCGACATGCCCCACGTCGATGCCCAGCTCTAGCGACGCCGTCGCGACAATGCAGCGCAGCTCTCCGGATTTCAACATTTTTTCCACTTCAAGACGCCATTCGCGGGACATGCTCCCGTGATGCGCCCGGGCCATTTCGTAGCCTACGTGGTCGTTCAGACGCAAACAAAGCCGCTCGCATAGGCGGCGGCTGTTTACGTAAATCAATACGGACCGGCTGCCCTCCATCAACTGCAGCAACCGGTCGAGCAGCGGAAGCCATACGGCTTCGCGGGTCTGAACAGGGCGGCTCTGATCCGGGATCGTCGCCTGTACGGAATAACGCTTGACGATGTCGCTCTCCACGATGCGTACAGGTCGCGGACGGTAGCCCAGCGGATGAATAAATCCTTCCTCGGATGGCTCAGCCTCACGCAGTAAGCCGTCGTCCCCAACAGCCGGCTCGTCTTCCCACCCGCCGAGAAACCGCGCCACACGTTCCAGCGGTTTCTGCGTGGCGGACACACCGATGCGCTGCACACCCGCACCGCACAATTCTTGCAGTCTCTCCAGTGACAGCGACAGATGGGTCCCCCGCTTATCAGCGGCCAGATTGTGAATTTCGTCCACGATGACTTGCCGAACCGTATGGAGCATCTCCCTGCCCTTCCCGGAGGTGAGCAGCAGGTAGAGCGATTCCGGCGTCGTGACCATAATGTCCGGCGGCCGTCTCAGCATGGAGGCGCGTTCAGCGGGCTTCGTGTCCCCCGTACGTACGGCGCTTCGGATCCCCGGCCATGGCTGACCCGTTTCTTCAGCCAGCCGTTCGATTTGTTCGACAAAACCGAACACATGATGATGGATATCGTTATTCAGCGCCTTGAGCGGCGTGATATACACAATCTTGACGCCCTTGCCGGCCGCTCCTTCGGATTTCTCCCAAAGCAGCCGATCCAAGCAAGGCAGAAGAGATGCCAGCGTTTTGCCCGATCCGGTCGGCGCCGCGATTAACGCGTGGCTTCCGGAGGAAATGGCATCCCATGCGCGCCTCTGGATATCCGTCGGCTCGCCGAACGTCCTCGCAAACCAATCGGACAGCACAGGGAACATACCGTCGAACGGCGGCTGTTTACGCATGGAATCCCTCCCTGGTCCAAAATGAAACCCGATTACAAAGTTGCTTTCAACTCAAGCAGCGCGTCGCGAAGCTGGGCTGCCCGCTCGAACTGCAAGCTTTTCGCCGCTTCCTTCATTTCGAATTCGATACGCTCGATCATGGATTGACGGTCTTTCTTCGACAGCTTCTGCAAATTCTCCGCTCCGGCGAGATAACCGCTCTTCTCCTCCGCGACCTTGGTCGCTTCGATGACGTCCCGAACTCTCTTGCGGATCGTCTGCGGCGTGATGCCGTGTTGCTCGTTGTAAGCGGTCTGAATCACGCGGCGGCGTTCCGTCTCGGACATGGCTTTCCCCATGGACTCCGTGATTTTGTCACCGTACATGATGACGCGGCCTTCGGAGTTCCGTGCCGCCCGGCCGATCGTCTGAATCAGCGACCGTTCCGAGCGGAGGAACCCTTCCTTGTCGGCATCCAAGATGGCGACAAGGGTAACCTCCGGCAAATCGAGGCCTTCCCGCAATAAGTTAATACCCACAAGAACGTCGAACACACCTAGCCGGAGGTCGCGCAAAATGGCCATTCGTTCCAGCGTTTTGATGTCGGAGTGGAGGTACCGGACCTTGATGCCGACTTCTTTCATATAATCCGTGAGATCTTCCGACATCTTCTTGGTCAGCGTCGTGACAAGCACACGCTCGTCTTTGGCGATCCGCTGCCGAATCTCGCCGAGCAGGTCATCGATCTGCCCCTTCGTCGGGCGCAGCTCGATCACCGGATCGATCAGTCCGGTCGGCCGGATAATTTGCTGGACCATATCCGGGGTGTGCTCCATCTCGTAAGGTCCCGGCGTCGCGGATACGTACACGAGCTGTTTCGCTTTGCCCTCGAACTCCTCGAACCGCAGCGGCCGGTTGTCCATCGCGGAAGGCAGACGGAAGCCGTGTTCCACCAGCACTTCTTTGCGGGCCCGGTCACCGTTGTACATGGCGCGGATTTGCGGCAGCGTCTGGTGCGACTCGTCGATCACGACCAGATAATCGTCCGGGAAAAAGTCCATCAGCGTATACGGAGTCGAACCGCGCTCCCGGAACGTAAGAGGACCGGAGTAGTTCTCGATGCCGGAGCAGAAGCCCATCTCCGCCATCATCTCCAGATCGTAGCGTGTCCGCTGCTCCAGCCGCTGCGCCTCAAGCAGCTTGCCCGCTTCGCGCATTTCAGCCAGCCGTTCTTCCAGCTCCCGTTCGATATTGATTATCGCCAGTTTCATCTTGTCTTCGGCGGTTACAAAGTGAGAGGCAGGGAAAATGGCCACATGATCGCGCGAACCGATGATTTCACCCGTCAGCACGTCGATCTCGGTGATCCGTTCGATTTCGTCGCCGAACATCTCTACCCGAATCGCCTGATCGCCCTTCGAGACGGGGAAAATCTCGATGACATCGCCCCGTACCCGGAACGTTCCCCGCGTGAAGTTCAGGTCGTTGCGCTGGTACTGGATATCGACGAGCTTATGCAAAATGGCGTTCCGCGATTTCTCCATGCCGACCCGCAGACTGAGCCGCAAATCCCGGTACTCTTCCGGAGAACCGAGACCATAGATGCAGGAAACGCTCGCTACGATAATGACGTCGGTCCGCTCAAACAGCGAAGAGGTCGCGGAGTGGCGCAGCTTGTCGATTTCGTCGTTGATGCTGGAATCTTTCTCAATATAGGTATCGGACGACGGGATGTATGCCTCCGGCTGGTAGTAATCGTAGTAGCTGACGAAGTAGGAGACTGCATTTTCCGGAAAAAACTCCTGGAACTCGCTGCACAGCTGCGCCGCCAGCGTCTTATTGTGGGCGATGACCAGCGTAGGTTTGTTCACCTTGGCGATCGTCTGGGCGATGGTAAAGGTCTTGCCCGTGCCTGTCGCGCCTAGCAGCGTCTGATGACGGACACCCGCCTCCACTCCTTCCGTCAGCAGCCGGATCGCTTGCGGTTGATCTCCCTGCGGCTCGTATTCCGAAACCAGCTTAAACGGTTTCTGAAGCAAACTCGTTTCCGCCATTGTTTGTTGGCCCTCCCTTTCTTATGACCTATTGCCTATCATATTTTGTCGGAAATTTCCCGATATAAACAGCATAGCGAGCACGGAACAGAATGTGTGTTCCCCTATTGATTATATAGGTTTCCGGTGGCATCGTCAAAAGGAGTGACAGGTTTTGAAACGTTTGGATAAAACGACCGTCTATGGGCTTCTGGCGGGGATTTTGGCAGTGGTCGGCGGGTTCCTGTGGGAAGGAGGCCACTGGCAGGGCTTATTCGAAAAAACCGCGATTCTCATCGTATTCGGAGGTACCTTCGCGGCGACGGCTATCAGTTACCCATGGTCGCGTCTGAAGCGGATTCCCCACGCGCTCCGTCAAGCTTTTCGCCCGAATGAAGAGGATTCTGGGCAGCTCATCGAGGACTTGGTCGAATTTGCCACCATTGCGCGCCGGGAGGGTGTACTGGCCTTGGAATCTAAAGCTTCCATACACCCGAATCAATTCCTTCGCGACGGTCTTCAAATGGTTGTCGACGGGACCGATCCCGACTTGAACCGGCAAATTCTCGAGGTCGAAATCGACTCATTGGAGCAGAGGCTTGAACAGCAGGCCAAAATTTTCGAATCCGCCGGGGGCTATGCACCGACGATGGGCATCATCGGAACGGTCATGGGCCTCATCCATGTCCTGGGCAACCTCTCGGAACCTTCGACACTCGGTCCGTCCATCGCGGTCGCTTTCACAGCTACCCTATATGGGGTCGCCACCGCCAATATCATCTACTTACCCATCGCGACTAAAATCCGTTCCCGCACTGTGGAAGAAGTCCATTTTCTCGAACTGATGCTCGAAGGTATTCTCGCTATCCAGGCGGGAGAGAACCCGAACCTGATTCGCAAAAAATTGACGGCGTTCATGATGTTCGACGATAAGGCGGATCGACCGCTTTCGAGTAAGGCGGCCACCGATGCGCAGGCGGAATAAACGCGGACGGGGCGCTCACGAGAGTCACGACCGCTGGCTGATTACGTATGCGGATTTGATCACGCTGCTCATGATTTTTTTTGTCATCCTGTATGCGATGAGTCAGATTGACGTCAAAAAATACGATACCTTGGCCCAGTCGCTGAATATGCAGTTTCGGAAGTCCGACGGCGTTCTCGATAAGGGCACCGGCATTACGGGTGGTGCCGATGGCGTTAAGTACGGCACATCAAATCCGAAAGACCAAGCCAGACGGCGCGAGCAGGCGCTTCAGGATTTGCTCCGAATCGTCGAACAATATGTCAAAGAGAACCACCTCCAAAAGGAAGTGTTTGTCGCCGACACACCCAAAGGCATTGCCGTTCGGTTCTCCGACCGGTTCCTGTTTGACTTGGGACGTGCCGATTTGAAACCCGGAGCACGGCCCGTGCTCGACCGGATGTCCAGTCTGTTTGACAAGGTGAACACGACGATCTCGATCCAGGGGCATACCGACAATCTCGCGGTTCAGCCCGGAGCTGCTTTTCAGGATAACTGGGGCTTATCGGCAGGCAGGGCACTGTCGGTTCTTCGCTATTTCGTCGATGTCAAAGGGCTGCGCGAGGATCAATTCGAAGTGGCCGGCTATGCGGACACTCGCCCGATCGCCAAGAATGATTCGGAAGCGAACCGACAGAAAAACCGGCGCGTCGAAATTCTCGTACTGAGACAGGAAACGGATAAGACCGTGAAATAACCGAAAGCTGTTCGCATGTCCGACAGGGCAGTTGAACAGCTTCTTTGCCTGCAGGGACGATAAGCATCCTACCCGCGTAACGGGGCTCGATTGCGAGCACACATGGTCGAGATACGCGGAATAGCCGCGTAACGGGGCTCGATGGCGGGCACACATGGTCGAGATACGCGGAATAGCCGCGTAACGGGGCACCATTGCGGGCACATAGGTCGAGATACGCGGAATAGCCGCGTAACGGGGCTCGATTGCGGGCAGATAGGGTGGAGATACGCGGAATAGCCGCGTAACGGGGCTCGATGGCGGGCACATAGGGTCGAGATACGCGGAATAGCCGCGTAACGGGGCACGATGGCGGGCGTATAGGGTGGAGATACGCGGATAATCCGTGCTCCAGGCTGGATTTCGCCAATATAAAAGGGTTATCCCCGACGATTGTCCGGGATAACCCTTTTGCATTATATGGAGCCG
>JAQBPQ010000117.1 GCA_028287445.1 Cohnella sp. | reverse complement strand
CTCTGTTCCATATAATGTTCCGCTTCAGCCCAGTTCGCAGGATGCAACTGCTCCATGCTGTAGGAGATCGACTGTCGATACAATAGAAACTGGATAAAGAGATTTCCGACATAAAATAGAATTTCGGTATTCTCCCAAGCTGCCATACCGTTCTTGGCATATCGTTTAATTTTGTCGGAATAATAGGATACAGAGCGCACCCAGAGCTGATTATGATAGTCCGGACTTCGGCGACGGAACTCGAAGCCGATGGCATCACGTAGCAAGTCATGTAATAACCATCCGCGATCAACCCGCTGTACGAAAGAATAAGAGATTAAATTGCGGAATTGCTCGCTCGTGACGCGCTTCCCTAGCACATAATTCAGCAACTCGTGGTTGAAATGGCGTAATACAGACGCCACTTCCACGATTTCCCTCATATCCGGATCGGGCACTTCTTGAAGCCAAGCAGCGACTACGTGAGAAAACACATCACTATCTTCAGGAACAAGAGGCGTAGACCCGGCAAGCATCGTCGAGACGAGCAGCGAAAGCGTCAATGGATGACCCTTAGTTTTTGTCCATATCTGTTGCAAGCTGATTTGTTGTGTGATGCCGGACAGTTCCATATACTTTTTAACCGCTTCATAATCAAGCTCCGCAAGCGGCATTCGGCTAATGAGGTGCCGCCATCCCGGAGAGGCCTGCCAAGAGCCCTGCATGGGAAATCTGCCGGATATGACCACGAGAATATCCGGTATCAACCGCGGCAGCAGCCCTTCTCTCAGCCAGCGCTCCGCTTCTCCGATGGCTTCGAACGTATCCAGGGCCAGGATTAATTTGTCTCCGTTCGCGTAGGATCGAATCGTATCGACGCAGATCTTCCGTTAACTGATCGATGTCAGTCGTTTGCTCCATACGATTGACAGGATAATGGAACGCATTCAGCAGGTGCAAGCAAACATCATGCGAATTTCTCGGCAGGATGCGGCAATCGAATAAGAAGAATTTTGCTCGTGCCAAAAAAGAGACTCTTCGAAACTCATTCAAAAGATAGCTTTTCCCTACTCCGCTTGTTCCGTGAAGATTAATGATTCCTCCTGAAATAGGATCCGTATTCAAACGATCTTGGAATAGGCGGATTTCCTGGCTCCTTCCGACGAGGAAGCGTTGTTCCATACGATCGAGTTCACTTAATTTCGGAATCGGGGCGTTGCTGTCCCTCATAGCCTGCATCCTCCTATAAGTAAACGTAAAGAGCCAGCAGATCCTTGGACAACTGCCGACTCTTGATGAATGATTGCGTATGGAAATTTAAGGAATTTACAATTATTATCTTATCAACCTGCCCGAATCAGGCAATTACTTTCTAAAGTAAATATCCTATTTAAGGAATATTCATTCAATGGAATATTTAAAATAAATTTTTGTCCTCCGAGGACCCCGCATTCGCGGGTGCGATGACAATGACATGGACCCTTGTAGCTGTGCCGGAAGGCACCAAAGTCACCATCGTTTGCGAAAACGTACCTGAAGGAATCCGGCAGGAGGATCACGACGCGGGTTTGAGATCAACTCTGGAGAATCTCGCTGCCTTCACCGAATGATGAAGCTCCGGCAAATCCCCCTCGTTTCTCCATCATTTTCACATCATGACAATCTCTTCAATTTATTCTAACATGTGGAGAGATCCGGGAGTACCCGTTGCTTAGGCATTTTCTTTGATTTGGAGCAGATTGAAATTCAGTTACAGGTTGCTCCGACCACACCGCAACGGCGAGTCCCATGATGCCGATAAAGAAAAGGATAAAACCCAAGTCCGTGAGAAATGGGATGGCCGGCACAAAATTTCCGACAAAAGAGAGCACAGAACCAATCAGGATCGCCCAACCCGTTTGCCGGAACGTGATTCTTGAACGCCAAATGGCAATGCCTTTCAGTATGCCGCCAACCAGGATGAATAGATTCGTGAACATCATAAAAATAAACAGCCCAGGCGGCAGATCCCCGTGTGCGAGTTCAGGAGCTTTGGCATTTAGGAAAGGCAAAACGAAAGCCACAACCGGTTCAAAGCCGATCAGCGTCAGAAGAAACAAAAAGATGAAAATGAACCCGACGAAGCCTAATTTTCCAACTCGTTTCGCGATTTCCAGGTACACGCCCGGCAAACCCAACGATGCTGCCATCGCGCCTATGATTCGTATGACTGAAGCGGCCGAACCTCCTATGCAGGATCCTCCTGCTCTTGAGCTTGGAACTCATTCGTTCCAGCAGTAGTGACTGCATCAAGTTATAAGACAGGAGATTCCTGTGTCATGAGCGAGCTTCCCGCTGCACGGGGAAATCGCTTGGGAAGTTTTCCCGGTTCCGCTGCCGTGCCGAGAAGATCAAATTTTCCATTATTGCAATGTGATCGCTGTTCGATAGCATTCGACTCGGCACATGCGGTATGTTATCGAGTAAGATGGACTTCGGAAGCGGGGGAGCGGTTGAAATGAGCGATGTAAACTGGGAATTAAAGGAGCGCAATCGGGCTTTATGGTCAAGTGGGGACTATTCGATGATCGGGGCAGCGTTAGTTCCGGTAAGCGAGTTTCTCTGTGAATCCGTCGGACTTCGTGCGGGACAAACCGTACTGGACGTGGCGACCGGCTCCGGTAATACTGCTTTGGCGGCCGCCCGGCGATACTGCGTCGCGACAGGGGTGGATATCGTGCCTTCCTCGCTGGAAACGGCACGCGATCGGGCAAAAGCAGAGAAGCTGCCGGCGGTCTTCGCCGAGGGAGATGCGGAATCACTGGATTTTCCGGACAGCTCGTTCGATGCCGTATTATCGACGTTTGGCTGCATGTTTGCGCCCAACCAGGAGCAAACCGCTTCCGAACTGCTTCGGGTATGCCGGCCGGGAGGCAAAATCGGCCTAGCCTGTTGGACGCCGGCGGGTTATATCGGGCAGTTATTGAAGACAATCGCGAAGTATGCACCGCCGCCGCCGCCGGGTTCCCATTCTCCCGTTGAATGGGGGACCGAGGAGCGCCTTCGGGAGCTTTTTGGAAAGCAAGTTGAATCGATTGATTCTGAAAAGAAGATGTTTCTTTTCCGGTTTCTTTCATCCGAACATGCCGCGACGGTATATAAAACATACATGGGGCCTACTGTAATGCTCTATGCTTCGCTTGATGAAGAGACAAAGGCCAAGTTCGATGAGGATATGGACCGGCTGTACCACAACGCCAACCGCTCAGATGACAAAACGCTTCTCATTCCGGCGGAATATTTGGAAACCGTCATCACCAGAGCTCTATGAGATTAATTATTTTTGGAGCTGCCGGAGCTACGGGGTTGGAGTTGGTGAAACAGGCTTTGGACGCAGGGTATGATGTTACGGCATTTGTACGATCCGCACCCAAGTTAACGATCTCTCACCCTAATCTTTCAGTGGTGGTCGGAGATGCTTTGAGCCGTGAGGATGTATCAAACGCGATTTCAGGTCATGATGCGGTTGTTTCCTGTCTTGGCGCGAAGGGATTGGGCCCTACCACTGTTTTGGCGGAAATGGCGGCTAACATCGTTGAAGGAATGAAGCGATTTGAAATCCCTAGAATTATTTACTTGGCATCCGCAGGAATTTATAAAGAAATACCAGGGATTATGGGTTTTATTGCCCATCGGATGATGCGAAATGTGTTTGCGGATCATAAAAAAGCTGCGGATATCATAGTTGACAGCCAATTGAAATGGACGATAGTTCGTCCTATGGTGTTAACCCATAACCCAGCGAAAGGAACATACCGTACCGCATTTGAAGGTGTGCCGAATGGGGGACGAAAGATTGCCAGAGCAGACGTTGCCCATTTTCTACTGGCAGCAACAACTGACGATCAGTGGGTGAGAAAATCGGTTGCGATAGCAGATTAACCGAGTCTATTCATGGACGGGAAAGTATAATTGGCGAGAGGCCGCGTCGGACGTGGTTTTGGGGCTGTGACAGGTTGCGAACAAGCGACCTGTCACAGCCCTTTTTTCGTTCTTCTGCAAACAGCTTTCAACCCGTTGCGGGCTTCTCAAACACAGGTTCATCCGCGTCAGTAGAGATAAATTTTCTGAATTTTAGCAAATAATGGTTTACAAAGTGTACGGAGCGACTTATGATGTATACATAATAAACATAAATGTTAAATAAGTATACAAAGTAGATTGGACATTGAGGAGGAGTGGTTGACCATGAGTGGATTAAACGGAAAAGTTGTCATGATTACAGGTGCATCGAAAGGTCTGGGGCGGGCTCTCAGCTTCGCTTTTGCGAAAGCAGGCGCCAAACTTGCATTGTCAGCAAGGGGAGAGACGGCACTCATGAACGTCAAAAGAGATCTGGAAGCGCTGAGAACGGAAGTGTTGGCCGCCGCAGGAGATATGTCCGTATCCCGTGATGTCGAAAGATTCGTAGCCGCGGCGGAAGACGCTTATGGCAAAATCGACGTGCTGATCAACAATGCTTCTATTTTGGGCCCCAGCCCGATGCCGCTTCTGCTCGATTATCCGGAAGCGGATTTTGCAGAAGTGCTTCGGGTTAATGCTGTAGGACCTTTTCTGGTAACCAGGCGTGTCATCCCCAATATGCTTCTGCACGGATACGGTTCGATCATCAATGTAACTTCCGAAGCAGGAAACGTCGGATTTGCGGGATGGGGAGCGTACGGCATTTCTAAATTCGCTTTGGAAGGTTTGACCGAAACGTGGGCGGATGAAGTCGGGGAGACGGGTGTCCGCGTAAACATGATAGATCCGGGTGAAATGGACACGGAGATGCACGCGCTTGCCGTTCCGGACTGCGATTACGAGCTGGCCAAGCCGCACGAGTTGACGGATGTGTTCCTCTATCTCGCTTCCGACCAAGCGAAAGAAGTAAACGGACAACGGCTTTCGGCGCAGAAGTTTGCCCAAGAAATAAGGGAACAGGCATGAACGCCAAGATGGCTGTTTTCGACCTTCCCGGTGAGTTGAACGCCACGATGCCTCCGGAACGAAGAGGGATTCGGCGCGATCATGTGAACCTGATGGTTCTGGACCGGCATACCGGGAAGACGACACATACGCGGTTTTACCATTTGGATCAATATCTGAGGGCAGGGGACTTGCTTGTCCTCAATGCCAGCCGTACGATTCCTGCGGTGCTTTACGGCAAGTGGATAAGAAACGGGACTGTTCTGGGAGATCGCGCCCAAATCCGTCTCTCCAGGCGGGTAAACGAACAGACTTGGGACGCCTTGGCGGTAGCGGCGGGCGTGCAATCGGGCGACACGTTCGAATTCAATCCCGAATTGGAAGCCGCAGTGACCGAAGTTACACCGATTCCGTTTGTTAAACTCCGATTTTCTCTGCAAGGATCCCGGTTAATCGATTACATCTATGCACATGGTGAACCGGTTCGTTATGAATACATCACGCATCCGTGGGAGCTTGACTATTACCAAACTGTTTACGCATCGGTTCCAGGTTCGGTGGAGATGCCGTCCGCCGGGAGAGCGTTCAGCTGGGAATTGATTTTCAAGCTGCAGCGCAAAGGCATAAGGATCGGGTTCATCCAACTCCACACCGGTCTGAGCTACTTGTTGGACGATTCTCTGCACCTTTCTCCGAGCGATAATTTTGAACAGTATGAAGTTCCGTCCGAAACGGCGGATGCGATCCGGGAAACCAAGCAAGCAGGCGGCCGGGTCGTTGCCGTGGGTACGACGGTTGTCCGCGCTCTGGAAACCGCGGTCGATGAACACGGCGATCCGGCCGCACAATCCGGGTGGACCAACCTGCAAATTGATAGTTCCGTTGCGCTTCGGATTGTTGACGGGTTGGTCACCGGTTTCCATGAACCGGAAGCAAGCCACTTGGACTTGCTGTCGGCTTTAATCCAACCGAACCTGCTGTATTCCGCATACCAGGAGGCGATTGACCGGGGCTACCTGTGGCATGAATTCGGCGATATGAATTTGATCTTGTGAGAGTCCATCATTTTGCGATTGAGGTCAGCGACTTGGTGAAGTCGATCAACTTCTATGGGCGTATGATCGGTTATAAGGTAGACTCTCACCTTGCATTCGAGGAAGAAGGTGAATCTCATGACCAAAAATAGCACGAGGCAACAGATCCTTGAAATGCTGAAGAAAAACGGCGCGATGAGTGCCAACGAAATGGCGGAGAAGCTGCAAATTACGAACATTGCCGTCCGCAGGCATCTCCAGACACTGGAGAGGGATCAACTTGTGGAAACCAAGCTTGTCCGACAGTCAATGGGCAGACCCTCACATGTTTACTTGTTGACGGAGCATTCGGAGCAGGTGTTTCCCAAAAATTATGCAGACATTACACTTGATTTTCTTCAGGACGTTCAGGAGATGCACGGTCCGGGTACGATCGACAGTCTGTTTGAACGCCGGGAGCAGCGTCTTAGCGAAAAGTATAAACAAGCCATGCCGGGAGAAGAGCTCGAAAGCCGTGTGGCTGAACTTGCTCTGCTGCAGGATCAACGTGGTTATATGGCGGAATGGACGAAGGGCGAACAGCCCGGACAATATTTGATGACCGAACACAATTGCCCGATCCATAAGATCGCTCATCAATTTACTAAGGCTTGTAGCAGCGAACTCTCCCTGTTTCGCGATGTACTGGGTGCGGATGTGGAACAGTTGGAATGCAAGGCCAAAGGCGGACAGCGATGCATCTATGCCATTAAACCGAAACCGCATTGAGCTGGAGCGACTGGATTAGCTATAAGGACAATCCCATTGCCACGGGGGAAGAGTAAGAGGCGGGAAGCCGTACGGGCGGCAGGTTTGGGGGCTGTGACAGGTTGCCGGGAGGCAGGTTGTTGCAGCCCTCTTTGGGTTGTTCTGCAAACAGCCTGCAAACAAGAGCCTTGGAAAGAGTATTTAGGTATATTAAAAAAGTAATCATAACATGAGAAAAAGGTAAGATCCCGCATGCAAAATTAATTGGATCGGTCGTCAACATATATATAATCAGCCGCTACTTTTTACATAAACAAACTCTTTGTAAGCTACTTGACAAAAGTAATTAGATATATTATTGTTGTTTAAGCTTAAAGATCCGTAGAGCGACTTCTAAGGAGGAGACAAAGGTGTCAAACTTAAATATCGGAATTATCTTGGGAAGCACGCGTCAAGGTCGTCTAAGTCCGCAAGTGGGAGAATGGGTAAAAAGTGTCGCTGATAAACGTGGAGATGCTAATTATGAAATCGTAGATATCGCAGACTACAAGCTCCCATTTTTAGGAGAAGCTGATGCTACAGAACAAGCGACAGCTTGGAATGCAAAGCTTGCCAACCTGGACGGTTTCATATTTATTGTTCAAGAATACAACCACAGCATATCGGCATCACTGAAAAATGCACTTGATTATGCGCGTGATGTATGGAACAACAAAGCAGCAGGGATCGTAAGCTATGGTTCCGTAGGCGGCGCTCGTGCAGCTGAACATTTACGTGGAATCTTGGGAGAATTGTCCGTAGCGGACGTTCGTGTTCACCCGGCATTGTCACTTTTCACTGATTTTGAGAACGGAACTGTTTTCAAACCAGCTGATCTGCATCTTACCAATGTTAATGGCATGCTTGACCAAGTGCTCGCTTGGAGCGGTGCATTGAAAACTTTGCGCTAATAACAACTTCCCCACCTCTTTTGGTTAAGTAGAATGCACCCTTATAGTGGATATTGGAAAAACACCTCTGGTGTTATACCGATGAAAACTACAGGGGTGCATTTTGTTATGGAAATAAAGGGGAAAAAATCAATAATTTATCAACTAGCGGTAACCCCGAGATCTCAGAGGCAAACCCGCCACCGATACCACCCTAAAACGCGATTCCAAAAGGATTTGCCAACGAAAAAATGATTCCAGTGGAAAAATCGTGCCGTCCCTTTTTTTCATTGTGTTCAGACAAATGAATGGGTTTACGCGCGTCTATCCATGATAACCAAGCCATTCTCAGCAAGAAGGCAACCCCACAAATCCGAAGAGAATTTGTACTGCAGTAAAATGAAATAGTAAAGCCACGCCTGTCAAAAACATCCGGTTAGTAATAATACTGCCATAAATCCACCTCACGTTACTTGCTTAAATCGCTAAAGGCTTCCTGCCATTCATGTTTCCCTGATGCTTTGGGCGATGTTCGCGAGTCTTCTAACTCCGTCCCGCAATTGCCGTTCATTCACAAAGGAGTAACTTAAACGGAGAAACGACTGCATCTCCTTTAACGGATCGCAAATCTTACCGGGTACAAAAGAAACGGATTGCCGGATGCTTTCTTCTAACAACCTATCCACGGATATAGCTTCAGGCAATTGAAGCCACAAGCTAAGTCCCCCTTTCGGGGTAACCCATTTCCACCCGGTGGCGGCCAGTTCATCCTCCATAATGTCTCTTCTTATTTGGAGGGCAATACGTAATTTCTCAAGGTGCATCTGCATCCGTTCCGACAGGAAATAGTGCAAGAAGATTTTCTGGTTGACAAGCGGTGTCCCGTTATCGGCCAGCGATTTGGCGGTAATGAGGGGGTCAATGACAGAACGCCGGCCTATTACGGCGCAGATCCGCAGCCCAGGCGCGATATACTTGCTGAAGCTGCGAAGATACACAACCCATCCTTCCGTATCGTAAGCAAACATGGGAGACGGGGGCGATTCTTCGAAATACATATCGTGGAATGCATCATCTTCGATCAAAAGGCATTGGTAACGTTCCGCCAGTTCTACAAGCTCCTTGCGCACATGAGCGGGAACCGTGTAACCGGTTGGATTATGATAGGTTGGGTTCATATAGAAGAAGCGAGGCTTAAACCTTCTCATTAGCGCTTCGACTCTTTCCAGATCATAGCCATACGGGTGAATATCAACAGGATAAATTCGAGCGCCTTGC
>JAQBPQ010000258.1 GCA_028287445.1 Cohnella sp. | reverse complement strand
ATAAAATGAGCATCATAACGAGGGTACATTATTGATGAATCAAATAAAAGAATTGCTTTTACAGTTATTTATTATGCTGATGCCGTATGTTGCATTTAATGCTTTTTACAGAGACAAACAAATATCTTATAGCCGGGGATTTATCATTATTATAAGCATGGTATGTGTTTTTTTATCCATGCTCTTTTCTTATGTGTTAGTCGAAGGTGTTTTTGTAGACTCAAGATATGTAATTATGTTTTTTGGACTGGTTTTTGGCGGAATTCAAACGGGTTTGTTTATCTTTGCGGAATTCGTTGTCTTACGAGTCTTCCTGGAGGGTGGGGCAGCACAGCTAGTAGGGATAGTCATAATGTTGATCACTTTTCTACTATCCATTCTTCTAAGCAGGGTTTATCGACGAACAAAATATAAAAATCTAACGGCAGTAGCAACAGGTATACTTTGTGGTTCGGTACCTGCTTCTGCTCTTTTACTTTTTCACCCTGAATTGGTAAGCCGGAACATTTTTTTGCAAATCTTGCTTTATTTCTGCATGAGTGCGGTAGGGATTTGGCTTCTTATCAGCTTGTTTGCGAAGGCTGTCTCAGATAAGGAACTATCATTCCGGTATGCACAAACCGAAAAGGTAGAAGCGATCAGTCAGGTTGCCGCTTCTCTGGTCCACGAAGTTCGTAATCCATTGACCACGGTAAAGGGTTTTTTGAAATTGATTTATGAAGCTCCGTTGTCACGTGAGAAGGTGATGAATTATATAGAAATCAGCATGGAAGAGATCATACGTACGGAAGTGATATTGACGGATTACCTTTCGTTATCCAAACCTCTCTCGGAGAATGAGGGCATGACTGACCTGTCTATTCATCTTCACTCAATTTACGAAGTGCTAACCCCTTTTGCAAACATGAATAATGCAGCGTTGGAAGTACAATCTCATACAAGGGGCATTTGGATTAAAGCGAACGGCGATAAGGTGAAACAGGTACTTCTTAATTTTATAAAAAATGCGATTGAAGCGTGTTCGGTGAATGCGGACGGACTGGTATCTATTAGGCTGACCGTTCAAAACACAGAAGCAGTCCTTATTATCACCGATAACGGTGTTGGAATGGGGAAGGAAGCACTAAAACGTCTTGGATCCATTTACTATTCAACTAAGACAAACGGCACAGGACTGGGGCTCACCTTCTCGTATCAAGTGATTCACGGTTTAGGTGGCACTATCAAAGTAAACAGCGAGCCGGGTAAAGGTACGTCGTTTATTATCACTATACCGGTTCATGCACAGGTAACCGGTTAGGCTGTCAAACCCATCAAAAACTTTGGAATTATTCGAGTTCTTTGATGGTTTTAACGTATATTCGTACGAAGCGAAGAAGGGATGCCGGTTTGCATAGCTTCTTCGCTTGAAAACAAGATCGATATATGGAGTGGCTGCCCCAAGTAGTTTGCTATTCAGTTAACGGGCACGATAGTTCAATTAACCGTTGTAATCAGAACGGTTTTTCTTTTGTTCAAAATCAACAATAACAGAGCCAAAAACATAAAAAAAGAGCGGGGTTTTGACCCGCTCTTCTCCGGATTCACCTTGATCCATACGCGCGCTCATACTGCTTGACCACTTCCGCGTCGCCGTCCAGCTTCCGCAACGCGTCTACCGCCCAATATGGATTGCGCAGCATGCCGCGGGCGACCGCTACCAGATCCGCGTCGCCTGCGGCCAGCGCGTGTTCCGCCAGCGCCGGCTCTTCCATCATGCCCACGGTCATGACCGGCACGCCCAGCTTTTCTTTGATCACCCGTGCAAAAGGCAGTTGGTAACCCGGGAAGTTGCCGGGTCTCTTGTCGCCTGGAGGACCGCTTTCGCCGCCGGTGGATACGTCGAACAGATCCACACCGGCGTCGCGGTACTGTCGGCACAGTTCCACGGAATGATCAAGGCCATATCCGTCCGCCATGTATTCGATCGCCGAGATACGCATCATAAGGGGCATGTCCGCCGGAAGAACCTTTTTCACCGCGCGAATCACTTCGACGCCGAACTTGGCCAGATCTTTTCCGAACTCATCTTCCCGTTTGTTCAAGCCGGGTGACTGAAACTGATGGATCAAGTAGCCGTGGGCGCCATGGAGCTCCACTGTGTCGACGCCCGCTTCAACCGCGCGGCGTGCTGTTTGTCCGAATTTCTCAATCATCTGCCATGCTTCTTCCGTTGTCAGAGCGCGCGGTTTTTTGCCGTTGGGCAAAAACGCCACATCGCCTGGACCGACGGGAACTTCCGCGTCCAGCGCTTTGCGTCCAGCGTGGGCGATCTGGATTGCCGCTTTCGCGCCGTATTTGTGAATCTCGTTGATAATGCGGCGAAAGGCGGGAATCTGCTCGTCCGACCACAGCCCGAGATCGCCGTTGGTGATTCGGCCATCCGGCTCGACGTCCGTCATTTCCATAATGACCAGACCCGTTCCCCCGATCGCACGGGACGTATAATGGACGAAATGCCAATCGTTCGGCGCGCCGTCTTCGGCGTCGACGGAATATTGACACATCGGACTCATGACGATCCGGTTGCGGAGCTCCAAGCTTTTTAGCGAATAAGGTTTACCCAAATGACTCATGTTGCAGGCCTCCTGATGATAACGGATATGGTATGTTTATCATCTTACCGGAACGCAATACCAATTCGCAAAAAAACCGCCCCGAGGGACGGAAATTTGCCGTGTCTTCAGATGAGCAAAGTAATGGCCAGCAAGTCAAAAAGAACGAGCGGAAGAATGAAACTCGACGCATAAGGCGCCAAAAATCGCTGGTCGGAAGCGGCCAGGAACAGGAGACTGCCTTCCTGCCCGATGACTTTCCCTTCATACGTACTGCCGTCGATCGTCTGGATCCTTACGGTTCGGTTGATACACTGTTCGCAAATACCGGCTAGCTGCCGGCGAATGGCAAGAACTTGGTCGGACCACTGCGCGTCCGCTTGATAAATCCGCACGGGGCCTTTGTTTTCATTCCCATACATGCTAGGCATTCCTCCAGAGAATCGTTGATTCAAGCTATGCGAATGTCCCGGGTTCGGTGCCGAAAAGAGACGGATTTGCGCGAGTGGCGTCGACTCAAGGGGGACCTTGCGCAGGGCTCGGGAGACAATGTTATAATGGAGGGCAAGCCATCGAGCCAGCGACCGACCCGCGCTTCCAGCGCACTCTGTCGGATCGCTTAGGGAAAGGGAGGAAAATCATGGGGAGACTCGTGATTTGCGATCATCCGCTGATTCAGCATAAAGTGACGATCATACGAGACAAGAAAACAAATACGAAACAATTCCGCGAATTGGTGGACGAAGTGGCGATGCTCATGGCCTATGAGCTGACCCGTGATCTTCCTCTAGAAGAAGTGACCGTGCAGACCCCTGTATCGGAAGCCAAAGGAAGCATGATTGCCGGACGGACTATGGGGCTTGTGCCCATCATCCGTGCGGGACTTGGCATGGTGGACGGTGTCCTGCAAATTCTCCCTTCGGCGAAGGTAGGCCATATTGGCCTCTACCGGGACCACGAGACTCTGCAGCCTGTGGAATATTACATAAGTCTTCCTACGGACGTGGCCGAACGCGAACTCATCGTCATCGATCCGATGCTGGCTACGGGCGGATCGGCGATCGCCGCCATTGACATGCTGAAGAAACGCGGCTGCCGGCCGACCAAGCTGATGTGCTTGATTGCGGCTCCCGAAGGAGTTCGCGCGGTGCAGGAACGGCATCCCGACATCGATATTTATTTGGCGGCTTTGGATGAGAAATTGAACGAGCACGGTTACATCGTACCCGGACTCGGAGACGCCGGAGACCGGTTGTACGGCACGGACTAGTGCGGACCCGTGCGGACGAAGCTCCGCACACCCGTACGATTGGTGTAGCGCGCAGAGCGTCGCGGGCCAATCGATACGCATCAGTGCGGACGAAGTTCCGCAAAGGAGAGAGACATCACGGTGAGCAAGATCAAGGTCATGAGCGTATTCGGGGTCAGGCCCGAAGCCACCAAGATGGCGCCGCTCATTCTCGAACTTCAAAAATATCCCGATCAAATCGAATCGATTGTGTGTGTAACGGCCCAGCATCGCCAAATGCTCGACCGGGTGCTGGAGATATTCGACATTCATCCGGACTATGACCTGGACGTCATGCAGCAGCGCCAAACTCTGAACGATGTCACGATTCGCGTTCTGCAAGGCTTGGAGCCTGTGCTCAAGGAAGCGAAGCCGGATATCGTGCTGGTGCATGGGGATACGCTGACGACGTTCCTCGCCAGTTACGCTTCTTTCCTTCAACAAATTCAGGTGGGCCATGTGGAAGCGGGTCTGCGGACATGGAATAAGCTGTCGCCGTATCCGGAAGAGATGAACAGGCAGCTTACCGGCGTGCTGGCCGATATTCATTTTGCCCCCACCGATTGGTCGGCGGGCAATCTCCGCAAGGAAAACAAGCCGGAGGACCGGATCTACATTACGGGCAATACCGCCACGGATATATTCCAATATACGGTGAAGCCGGATTTCGTCCATCCCGTCTTGGACTGGGCAGCCGGCAAACGGCTCGTGCTAATGACGGCGCATCGCCGGGAAGCGTTAGGCGAACCTCATCGTCATATTTTTCAGGCAGTCAAACGGATCGCGGATGAGTTCGATGACATTGCGATCGTGTATCCGGTTCACCCGAATCCTGCAGTTCTGGAACCGGCGCAAGCCATCTTGGGAGATCACCCGCGCATTAAGCTGATCGATCCTTTGGATGTCGTCGAAATGCATAACCTGTATCCGCACACCCACTTGATCATGACGGATTCCGGCGGGCTGCAGGAAGAAGCGCCGTCTTTCGGCATCCCCGTTCTCGTGCTCCGCGATACGACGGAACGTCCGGAAGGGATTGAGGCCGGCACGCTCGAATTGGTGGGCACGGACGAGGAGACGATTTATGCAAGGGCCACAGCCCTTCTGTCCGACCGCGCCTTGTACGAGCGGATGAGCAAGGCCGCAAATCCATACGGAGACGGACAAGCTTCCCGCCGCATCGTACAGGCGATTCTGCATCATTTTGGCAGGGGAGGAAGGCCGGAGCCGTTTCGAAATATGACAATAAAGTGAACTTAACTGTATACAGTTGTACTGTATGGTTTGAGTGCACGCCGGAATCCTTGATACATAAAGGCGGAACGTGATTTTGACGTCCGGTTGGCGGAGGTCGGAGCATTGACAAAGGTCGTTCGTTTTAGATAAAATAAACAAGGGATAATTGCGGGAGAAATCGTATATTGCCATTTGTTCGGCCCAATCCGGGGCCCATTTTTTTCGTCGTGGAGATGCTGCCCGCGAGAGGTTGTCGGCCTTATATTCCCATAGACTTTGGGTAATAATGCCAAGTGTTGTTTGGAGATGGTGGGGACATGGGGAAATCAAGCGGTCCGTGGAAATCGGCCGCGTTGACCGGATTGATCGGCATAGATCTGGCCTCCGCGACTTTTGGCGGATTTTGGCTGGGGCGGTGGATCGACCGGGCGACGGGTTTGCAGCCTGTTTTCCTTATTGTGGGCGTACTTGTCGGATTGGGAGTGGGGATTTACTCTATCAGCCGACTGATTAAATCTTTCTTTGGTGACGGTTAAATGATCCCATTCCCGCAATATATGCGATTTACGTTCGCCGGTGCCTCCTTCCTGATGGCCGCCGCCGCATTCGCCTGGGTGCTGGTCCCGTCTTGCCGCGTCTATTTTGCCGGATTCGTTCTCGGACTATTTTTCAGTATCCTGAACGGTCTCATCACGATGATCAAGACGATGAGAACCGCGGATTATGCGCTCGGCAAAGTCACAAGAAGGCAAGGGACAGGACAGCTGCAACGATTTTTGCTTGCCGGTTTTGCCGGATTCACCGCTTACAAGTACCCCCAATTTTTTCATTGGGCGGGCGTTATTATTGGTCTTACCGCCGTTACGATCTTATCTTTCTTCATCGTGCTGGGGTATCATGTTCTCAATAAGAATGCGGTTGAAAGGGGTGATAAATAGAAATGGCAGAACATTTGGTGCCAAGAGTCACGATATTTGGCATGGTTTTCGATCTTGCCGCCATTCTTACGATGGCCATCGTAAGTTTGATCGTATTTTTCCTTATTTATTTCGCCACCCGCAACATGACGAGCCGAACGCCGCAGGGACTGCAAAATTTCCTCGAATGGGTCATTGATTTCGTCAGGGGCATTGCGGGACAGTTGATGGAGAGCAAGGTTGCGGAGCGTTACGTGGGACTCGGCCTTACCTTGTTTCTTTATATTTTCATTTCCAACCAAATCGGACTCTTCGGCAATATCGTAACCGTGCATGAACATCCGTCCGCATTGCTAGGCATTACTTCCCAGGCGATCGAGGCGGCGAAAGCCCACGGTCAACAAGGTGTGACGGTATCCTGGTGGAAATCGCCGACCGCGACGATCAGCGTGCCTCTCGCGTTGGCGTTCCTCGTGCTTTTTTACTCGCACTGGCTGGGATTGAGACGCAGCGTACGCGGTTATGCGAAGAGTTACGTGAACCCGCACTGGCTGATGTTGCCGCTTAATCTTGTGGAAGAGCTTTCTAAATTCCTTTCGTTCCCGCTACGGCTCTACGGCAATATTTTTGCCGGCGAGGTGCTGCTGTGGGTTCTGCTCCCGACGATCGTACACGGTGGAATCTCTGCGGTCCTTTCGGTGCCGTTGCTGGCATGGATCGGGTATTCGATTTTCGTAGGCGCCATCCAGGCGTTCATCTTTACGATGCTCACGATGGTGTATATTTCGCACCGAGTCGTCAGCCATGATCCCGCCCATTAATGCGGATTTGTAGCAACACCCAATAGATTTTCATTTTATTCACCCCAAAATTAGGAGGAATTCTGTTTATGGATTTCGCAATCGCTATGGGTATCGTTTTCGGTTTGGCAGCTATCGGTTCGGGTATCGGCATGGGTTTGATCGTAGGACGCACGATCGAAGGAACGGCTCGCCAGCCTGAACTTCGCGGCAGTTTGATGGGTCTCATGTTCCTTGGTGTCGGTCTGGTCGACGCGCTCCCGATCATTGCGGTCGTTATCGGCTTCATGCTGATGGGCAAAGCGCTGGCATAACAACGGACGGCGAGAGATGCACTCTCGCCCTTCGTATGATCACGCTTGCATAAGTTAGGCCGCAAGGGTTATTTTATTCTATTCATTTCGGGCAATGGGAAATGAAGGAAGAGGAGTGAAACGAATTGTTTAGAGTTGGGGCGCTACAGATCGAATATGGCACGATGCTGGTCCAAGTGGTCGTGTTTTTGGTCCTGTTGTGGCTGGTCCTCCGGTATGCCATGAAGCCGGCCATGAAAGTGCTGAATGAACGCCAAAACTACATCAGCAGCCAGATTACCGGTGCTGAAGAAGCCAATAAAGAAGCCGCCCGCCTGGCGGACGAGCAGCGTCGGATTTTGACGGAAGCCAGGAAAGACGCACAGGGCGTCCTCGAACAGGCAAGGCAGCAAAAAGAGCGCGAGGGCGAGCAGATCATCAAGGATGCTCAAGAACGCGCGGAACGCCTGATCAAAGACGCAATCGCAGAAATCGCCGTCGAGAAAAACCGCGCGATCTCGGAACTGCGCGACCAGGTCGGCACACTTTCCATCCAGCTTGCCTCGAAAATCATCGAAAAAGAGATGGACGCGAACAATAACAGCGTCTTGATCGATGACTTTCTCAAACAGGTGGGGGGACGCGTATGAGTGCAGGCCTTGTCGCCGGACGATACGCACGCGCTTTGTTTGACATCGCTGCCGAAAAGCAGCAGTTTGAAAAGTTCGAGCAGGACTTGGTCTTATTGAATCAGACGATCAAAGCGGACAAGGATTTCCAAACCATGCTGTCCCATCCCCACGTCCTTGCCAAAGTGAAGAAAGAAACGATCATTCAAGGATTTTCCGGCAGCATCTCCCAGGACGTGCTTTCTCTGGTTTTGTTGCTCATCGACCGGGGGAGACTGGAAGTCATCCCCGATTTGGTTGCGCAGTTCGTCTCGCTGACGAACCATGCGCGAAACATCGTCGATGCTACCGTTTATACGGCGTTTGTGTTGAAGGACGAGGAACTTTCCAAAATTTCCGAACAGTTCGGCAAGGCGATCGGCAAAACGATCCGTATGCAGACTGAGGTTGACCCTTCGATCATCGGAGGCGTGATTATCCGTATCGGCGACCATTTGTACGACGGCAGCGTCAGAGGCAAGCTGTCCCGTTTCAAACAGACGCTGGTACATTCTTAATGCCAAGATAGGGGTGAGATTCCTTGAGCATCAGACCTGAAGAAATCAGCACATTGATCAAACAGCAAATTCAACAATACAATTCCGAAATCCAAGTCGTGGACGTCGGCACCGTCATCCAAATCGGTGACGGGATCGCCCGGGTTCACGGATTGGAAAATTGCATGGCCGGAGAGTTGCTCGAGTTTGACGGCGGAGTCGTCGGTATGGCCCTTAACCTGGATGAAGGCAACGTCGGTGTCGTTATTATGGGCCCCTACACGCACATCAAGGAAGGCGACCAAGTTAAGCGCACGGGCCGCATCATGGAAGTTCCGGTCGGCGATGCTCTGCTCGGACGCGTTGTCAACGCGCTTGGACAGCCCATCGACGGGAACGGCCCCATCGCGACTACGGAATTCCGTCCGGTCGAATCGCCGGCTCCGGGCGTTATGGCCCGTAAATCCGTTCACGAGCCGATGCAGACCGGCATCAAAGCGATCGACTCGATGATCCCGATCGGCCGCGGCCAACGGGAATTGATCATCGGCGACCGCCAGACCGGCAAAACGCAAATCGCCATCGACACGATTGTGAACCAAAAGGGCAATGGCGTGATCTGTATTTATGTCGCCATCGGCCAGAAGCAATCGACCGTCCGCGGCGTCGCGGAAACGCTCCGCCGCCAAGGCGCGCTCGATTATACGATCGTCGTATCCGCCGCTGCGTCGGAACCGGCTCCGCTGCTGTTCCTGGCGCCTTACGCCGGCTGCGCGATGGGCGAGTATTTCATGTACAACGGCAAACACGTACTGATCATTTATGACGACCTTTCCAAACAAGCGGCTGCATACCGCGAACTCTCCCTGCTGCTCCGCCGCCCTCCGGGCCGCGAAGCCTACCCGGGCGACGTCTTTTATCTCCACTCCCGTCTTCTCGAGCGCGCAGCGAAGCTGAACGACGAGCTGGGCGGCGGTTCCCTGACCGCGCTTCCGTTCATCGAGACGCAAGCCGGTGACGTGTCGGCTTACATTCCGACCAACGTCATCTCCATCACGGACGGCCAGATCTTCCTCGAAGCCGACCTGTTCCACTCCGGTCAACGTCCTGCGGTTAACGTAGGTATTTCCGTTTCCCGCGTAGGCAGCTCCGCGCAAATCAAAGCGATGAAGAAAGTGGCGGGCACGCTCAAGCTTGACCTTGCCCAATACCGTGAACTCGCCGCGTTTGCGCAATTCGGTTCCGACCTGGACAAGGTTACGCAATCCCGCCTTAACCGCGGCGTGCGCACGTTGGAAGTGCTGAAGCAGGGCGTAAACCAGCCGCTTCCGGTTGAACGCCAGGTCATTTCGCTCTTTATCGTGACGCGCGGACACACGGACGATATCCCGGTTCAGGACGTCCGCCGCTTCGAGTCGGAATTCCTGAGCTACTTGGATACCAACCGTCCGGAAATCTTCACGTCCATCCGCGATACGAATGACCTGACGCCGGAGACCGACAAATCGTTGGTCGAAGCGATTGCCGCATTCAAAAAAGGCTTTGCCGTAACGGCATAAGATGCGATAAAGCTGGGGCCGGGACCGTGCAATGACGGGCAGCCCGGCAATAAGGTGGTGAATTTGGATTGGCTAAAGGCATGCGCGAGATCAAACGCTCAATCAGGAGCAAGCAGAATACGAAGCAGATTACCCGGGCGATGGAAATGGTATCGGCCGCGAAGCTCAAACGCGCGCAGCAAGCCGCGACAGCATCCCGGCCTTACGCCGACAAGCTTCGCGAAGTGGTATTCAGCATCGCTTCCGGCTCTGGCAGCGTGAAGCATCCGATACTGCAGTCGCGCGAAGTGAAGCGCACCGCTTATCTGGTGATTACTTCCGACCGCGGCCTCGCTGGAGGACTTAACTCCAACCTGCTCCGGAAACTGCTTTTGACGATTCGGGAAAGACACAGTTCACCGGATCAATACGCGATTTTCGTGATCGGCCGCAAAGGCCGCGATTTTCTAAGGAGACGGAATCTCCCGATCGTGGAAGAAGTGATCGGGATGACCGATTCTCCATCGTTCCTCGAAGTGAAGCCCATCGCAGCGGCCGCCGTGCGCGGCTTCGAAAACGGGACGTATGATGAGCTTATCCTGGTATATAACGAATTCCGCAACGCCATCACGCAAATTCCGACACTTCAGAAATTGCTTCCGCTGGACGCGAGTGAATTCGGAAACGCAGGCCAAGGCGCGAAGGCGTACTACGAATATGAGCCGTCCGCAGAGGAAGTCCTGCAGGTTTTGCTGCCCAAATATGCGGAGACGCTGGTTTACAGCGCGATGCTGGACAACAAGGCTAGCGAGCAAGGAGCCCGCATGACGGCCATGGGAAGCGCCACGAAGAATGCCACTAAGATGATTTCCGAACTGACGCTGACGTACAACCGTGCCCGCCAAGCGGCCATCACGCAAGAGATCGCGGAGATCGTCGGCGGCGCGAACGCGCAGCAGTAGCGGCTTTATAAGTTTCTACTGGGGTCCCCGAGCGTATGCTTCCGAAGTAGTTTTGCTTCGCAAAACTTGTAAGTAATCGGAATAAGCTCCAAAGCTTAACATCACTTTTTGGGGATTTCTTAAGTAACAGGAGGGAAAAGCATGAACAAGGGACGCGTCATTCAGATTACCGGTCCGGTCGTCGACATTGCGTTCGAACATGGCCAACTGCCCAATATCCTGAATGCGATTCGAATCGAGCATAAAGCGCAAAATTCAGGTCAACGCGATATCAAGCTGACGGTTGAAGCCGCGACTCAACTGGGCGACAATTTGGTCCGCTGCGTCGCCATGTCTTCCACGGACGGTCTAGTCAGGGGCATGGAAGCGGTCGATACCGGCGCGCCGATCACGGTTTCCGTCGGACCGGCCACGCTCGGACGGGTATTCAACGTGCTTGGCGATCCGATCGACAATGTTGGAGAAGTTGACCGTACGCACGAATATCCGATCCACCGTTCGGCGCCGACGTTCGAAGACCTGGCGACCCAGACGGAAATACTGGAGACGGGCATCAAGGTCGTCGACCTGATCGCGCCTTACACGAAGGGCGGCAAAATCGGCCTGTTCGGCGGCGCCGGCGTAGGCAAGACCGTATTGATGCAGGAGCTCATTCACAACATCGCTTCCGAGCACGGCGGTATCTCCGTATTCGCAGGTGTGGGCGAGCGTACCCGCGAAGGAAACGACCTTTACCATGAAATGAGCGAGTCCGGCGTTATTTCGAAGCTGGCGATGGTGTTCGGTCAGATGAACGAACCGCCTGGAGCGCGCCTGCGCGTTGCCTTAACAGGTCTGACGATGGCAGAGTACTTCCGCGACGAAGAAGGCAAGGACGTTCTGCTCTTCATTGACAACATTTTCCGATTCACACAAGCGGGCTCCGAGGTATCCGCGCTTCTTGGCCGCATGCCGTCCGCCGTTGGATACCAGCCGACGCTCGCGACTGAGATGGGCCAGCTGCAAGAACGCATCACCTCGACGAAAAAAGGTTCCATTACGTCCATCCAGGCCATTTACGTGCCTGCGGATGACTATACCGACCCGGCTCCGGCAACGGCGTTCGCCCATTTGGACGCCACAACGAACCTCGAGCGCGGCATTGCGGCAATGGGGATTTTCCCGGCGGTTGACCCGCTGGCTTCCTCTTCCCGTATTCTTGCACCTGAAATTGTCGGCGATGAGCATTACAATGTGGCGCAAGGCATCAAACGCCTGCTTCAGCGCTACAAAGAGCTTCTCGATATCATCGCGATCCTCGGCATGGACGAGTTGTCTGAGGATGACAAACTCGTCGTTATCCGCGCTCGCCGTGTTCAGCTGTTCCTTTCGCAGCCGCTGCACGTAGCCGAAGCCTTCAACGGCATTCCGGGCGTGTACGTGCCGATCAAAGAAACGATCCGCAGCTTCAAGGAGATCCTCGAAGGAAAGCATGACGATCTTCCGGAACCGGCTTTCCACAATGTCGGTGTAATTGAAGACGCCGTCGAGAAAGCGAAGAAACTCGCTGCTGCGGTTTAATCCGCCGCGGGCCCGGGAGGAATCGAAATGAGCACCCTACGACTCGAAATCGTCACGCCGGAACGCAAGGTGTACGAACAAGATGTGGATATGGTCGTCGCAAAAGGCGTTGCGGGTGAGCTCGGGATTCTCCCGAACCACATCCCGCTCGTCACTCCGCTAAGAATTGCGCCGGTGAAAGCCAAAAAAGACGGCAAGGATGAATATATCGCCGTTCATGGAGGCTTCATGGAAGTCCGCAAGGATAAAGTGGTGATCTTGGCGGAAGCCGCCGAACTCGGCAAGGACATCGACGTGGTCCGGGCCCGTCAGGCCAAGGAACGCGCCGAACGCCTTCTGGCCGACAAGGCGTCCAACCTGGATCAGCGCCGCGCGGAACTGGCGCTCCAACGAGCGTCCAGCCGCCTGACCGTAGCAGGAGAGTAACACAAATCCGCCGATTCGTCGGCGCCACTGCCCAGCGTATGCATCCTCCGGGATGTATACGCTGGGCTTTTTGAATGAACGAAAAAATCAGCGGATGAAGTTACTGTAGTCCGACTTTACCCAATTGCGGAGGTGAATTCCCTTTTTTCCCTTCCCTAGTCCGAAATAACCCACTTAGCGAGGGGTTTCGATCATGGACCGTTTCGATATCACGCTGTAGGCGGGCAAAATCGGACTGCGGAGCAAAATCCTACCCGGAAATACAGGCAATTGGGCAAATTCGGACTACAGAGCTGCCTAAACCGGAGTCGACCATGAGAGAGCTGCCAAAAACGCAAATCGACCAATAGCACGGCAAAAGAACGACCAGGGTGTGTGCCAAGAAGCCGGCCAGTTGCATGCCAAGTGAACGACTAGTTGCGTGCCGAGTGAACGACCAGTTGTGTGCCGAGAGAACGAGCAGTCGCGTGCCGAGACAACAACCAGTTGCGTGCGGAGAGAACGACCAGTTGTGCGTCAAGACAACAACCAATTACATGCGCGCCGATGCCTAGTTGGGACATTTTATGCCGTTTTTTCGTTCCATTTAGATGATAAACGAGAAATTCAGCGGTTGAAGTTACTGTAGTCCGAATTTACCCAATTGCGGAGGCGGATTCCTTTTTCTCCCTTCTGTAGTCCGAAAAAACC
>JAQBPQ010000257.1 GCA_028287445.1 Cohnella sp. | reverse complement strand
ATAAACAAGTGCACTTTAGCACTTCCACCGCGGTTGTGGATCTGATGTCATGAAACAAGTGTATTTAGGCACTCCAGCCGTCGACGAAAAAGAAAAACGGGTCGTCCCTCGTTGGGGCAACCCGTTTTTCCATTCTCCACTATGCCCTTCTCGCATCTGCATCAATCAACTGCCGAATGGACGAACAGCCTCCCGCTCACCTTTGTCGGTATTGACGAAGCTGAGCAAGATCATGCCCATAATGAAGAAAAAGGCTACCGCCAAAATCGCCAATCGGCTGGAGTCGGTAAAAACCTTAACAAGCGCGAACACGAGGGGCCCGCCGAAGGAGACCAGGCGGCTCGTGAACGTGAGGAATCCATTAAATTCTGCGGTGCGGTCCGGCGGAATCAGCTTGCTGTAAATGGCTCTTGCCGTCGACTGGGAACCTCCCTGCACAAGACCGACCAAGGCGGCGAGAATATAAAAATGCGTTGCGTTCTTCATAAAATAACCAAGTACCACAATCAACAAATAAATCGCAAGCGATCCGTACAACATCCGTTTACCGCCGATCCGTTGTGCTAAGAAACCGAACAGGTAAGTGGCAGGAAACCCGATAAATTGGGTGATCAGCAGTGCAGCGATCAAGTCTGTAGATCCGATCCCGATGGTCGTACCGTAGCTGGTGGCCATGACAATGACCGTATTGATGCCGTCGAAGAAAAACCAATACGAAAGCATGAATTTCCACAATTCCGGGTAATGCCGGATTTGGGAGAACGTTTCGAGCAGCCGCTGCACTCCTCCGCGGAGATGATCGATCGCACCTCCTTGGAGAAGAGCCCTCTTTTCACTTACATGACGAAACAAGGGAATGGAGAAAAGGATCCACCATACACCGACCATGGCAAAGCTGATTCGCGATGATGAGGTGCTGTCCGCCAGCCCGAACCATTCCGGTTTCTGAATGAGCATGAGATTGACGGCCAGCAGTACGCCGCCGCCCAAATACCCCATGGCGAAACCCCGGGCGCTCACTTTTTGCCGATTGGCGGGAGAAGCGACATCATTGAGCAGGGCATCGTAAAAGGTGCCTCCACCTCCGAAGCCGACCATCCCGAGAACGACCAGCACCGAGGCCAACAAAACGTCTCCGTGGCCCGGAACGGCAAGACATAGGCTCGCTGCCGCCCCGATGAACGTAAATATCCGCAGGAACGACTTCTTGTTGCCCGATCGATCTGCCATCGCACCGAGCAGCGGCGAGAGCAGCGCAATGACCAAAGCGGCCGCCGTCTGGGTGAACCCCCACTGCGCGTCCGTGCCCCCGATCGCTTTTACAAAATAGATCGGCATCACTGCCGCCATAATCGTTGTCGCGAATGCTGAATTGGCCCAGTCGTACATGACCCATGATCTGATCTGTTTCCGATCGTCCTGCAACCCGATCGCTCCTTCCGCCGCATAGGCGCTGTCTGACGGGAACCATTCGACAAAACCTGAACAGAATCCTGTATGAACGGATTGGCATTAGCCAAAATTTTAACCTATAATGGTTTCATCGACAAAACCTTTTTATATCTATTTGCATAATGATAAATATAATGAATGCAGGAGGCGGTCAAATTGAATATCAGCCAGCTGGAGACGCTGCTCACGATCTCGAAAACGCTCAGCTTTCGCAAAGCCGGCGAGCATCTTAATTTGACCCAACCTGCCGTCTCCGCCCAAATCAAAAGCCTCGAAGACGAATTCAAAGCGATACTGGTGGATCGGAATCATCCATTGAATCTGACGGATCGGGGTAAAGTATTTCTGGAGCATGCGGAGCGGATCCTGATGATCGTGGAAGAATTAAAGCAGAAGTTATCCGATCTCAACCAGATCCCCCAAGGACATATCGTACTGGGTACGACAGCCTCGATCGCCATTCAGATTTTGCCGCGGGTACTCTCTTATTTCCAAAACCAATTTCCGCTCATCAAAACAACTATCCAATCGATGTCCTCCTCCCAAGTATTGGCCAGCGTGGAGAACGGGAGCGTGGACATCGGCATCGGCTATCTGTCCGATCGCAGCCCACAAGTGGAGACTTCGGTGCTTTACTATGACACCTTCGAGCTGGTGACGGCTCCGCGGCATCCGCTCGCTTCCATGAGGAAAGTAACCATCGGCATGCTGAAGGACGTCCCTCTCATCATGTTATCTCCGGATACGCAAGGCCGGCGGTTCGTCGACCGGATTTTCCGGGAGCATCAGATTCAGCCGAATATCGCCATGGAGCTGAGCAGCAGCGAGGAAGTGAAGCGAATGGCCGAGCTGAACTTGGGCGCCGCGGTCGTATCGAAGCTGTCGATTGCGGGAGAGCTCAAACGGGGCACGTTAAAAATGATCTCCGTCAACGAACTCGAAGTCAGTCACCCGGTTGGTGTGATCACGAAGTCGGGTCGGTATCTCAACAGCGCGATGAAACAATTTTTGAGTGATTTAAAAGGCATGCCCGAAGACCAGTTCGTGGGCAGCGAATGAAGAGCGAGGAGGAATCGGCCATGAAATTCGATCTGCACACCCATAATGAACGTTGCGGCCATGCGACGGGTACGATTGAGGATTATATCCAAGCGGCGATCGATGTGGGATTAACCACAATCGGCATATCCGACCATTCCCCCTATTTTGCGAGGGAAGAAGACCATGCGGTACCGGGCACCGCCATGGCGAAAAGCGAATTCGACCGTTATATCGAGGAAGTTCTGCGGCTGAAAGAGAAGTATGCAAAACGGATCGAAGTCCTTCTCGGCGTCGAATCCGATTTTTTCCCGGAACACCTCGAAGTTTACCGCCGCGCCTATGCTAACTACCCGTTTGATTACATCATCGGATCGGTTCATCAAATTTATGACGTCAGCATTTTTAACCGCAACCGGTGGAAAGGCTTAAGCGATCAGCAAAAAACCGGCGTCAAACGGCACTACTACGAGCAAATCCGCGATTCGGTCCACGCCGGACTGTTCCAGGTGCTCGGGCATATTGACGCGATGAAGGGTTATTATCCGGCGTTTGCCGATATTCCCGGAGCGGAGGCGGAGATTGATGCGGCCCTACAAGCGGTTGCAGAGCATGACATCGCCATCGAAATCAACACCAGCGGCAAAACCAAACACTGCGGCGGTTGGTACCCTTCCGATGCGATCCTGGAGCGAGCCCTTCATTTCGGCGCGGATGTGACGTTCGGATCGGACGCCCACGTTCCGGCCCGCGTCGGCGACGAGTGGGATCTTGTCCGCTCGCGGCTGAAGGAAATCGGATTTACCCGCTGGGTGTTTTACCGGCAAAAACAAAAAATCGTCGTACCTATATAAAAAACCAACTCAAACGCAAGTCGGCTCCACCGTCATAAAAAAAGGAACCTGCCAACGTTGGCAGGTTCTAACAATATGAAAAAAGGGGGTCTTGGTACTTATTGTAGCCGCACACTGCAACAGGGACATAACAGCCATATTTCATTTGTGTGACATTTGGGATAACACATCCCGGCCCCGTTCGATCCGGGTTCATGGTAAGATGGGAACAACACCGGAAGAAGGGGGCATGCAACCTTGAGCCAATACTCTGAAACCGCCTATGATTTTCACCATTTGGAGCATGTGAAGGAGCAGTCGAAATCCCGCAAAACTCTGTGGATTACGCTGGTTCTGACCATGTTTTTTACCGTCGTAGAAATTGTCGGCGGTTGGCTTTCCAACTCGCTGGCACTTCTATCGGATTCTGCTCACATGGTATCCGACGTTGTGGCTCTCGGCCTGAGCATGGCGGCGCTCTACTTAGCCACCCGGCAGCCAAACTCCAAGTTTACGTTCGGCTACCTGCGCTTTGAGATCATTGCTTCTTTCCTCAATGGGCTGGCCCTTTGCGTCATCGCTGTCGGCATTTTCATCGAGGGAATCAATCGGTTTATTCATCCGCAACCGATCAAATTCGGTCTTATGCTGACGATCGCCTCAATCGGTTTTGTGGTCAACCTCGTCCTGACGATTGTGCTCAGCCGCAGCCACAACGAGGAACAGAACCTCAACATTCAAAGTGCACTTTGGCATTTTATCGGCGATTTGATGAGCTCCGCAGGCGTCATTGTGTCTGCCGTCATCATTTATTTTACGGACTGGCTGTTCTTCGACCCGTTGATCAGTATGGTCATCGGCGGCATCATTTTTATAGGCGGCGCAAAAATCTTGCGGGAGTCCACCCGGATCCTCATGGAGTCGGTGCCCGAAAAATTCGACCTCGAGGAAATCCGCACGGAGCTCGGCAAAGTCGAAGGCGTCGAGGACGTTCACGAAATGCATCTGTGGGCCGTATCCACCGACCACTACTCGCTCACCGCGCACATGTTCATCCGCGAAGACATCCAACCGTTCTGCATTATCCTGGCCGCCAACGAAATGCTGAAGAATAAATACGGCATTACCCACGCCACCTTGCAAATGGAACACGCCACCATTCACCCTCATGGAGAATACGGTAAACAGTTCCTTCTGCATCGGGAAGAGCGCCGGGGCTAACATGGTCCATATAAATCGAAAAAAGGACCATTCAGGAGAGGAAACTTAGTTTCCTCTCCTGAATGGTCCTTTTGACTTTACGGCAATCGATGAATAGGAATCAGCCGCCTTCGCCGCTTGTTATGAGAACAAGGATGCATCCAGGGAGTATGCCCCTGGTCCGGTCAAGGCTATCGCAACCGCGATCGCCAGAAGCACCAAGTTATACTCGTAACCGTTCTGCGTCACCCACAAACCGTTTTTGCCATGCACCTTAAAGATCGCGACAAGCATCGTGCCGACAATCAAAACAGCTGCTACCGGTGTCAGCAGGCCGAGAACGAACAATAATCCGCCGAACAATTCACCTAAGCCCGCAAGAAGCGCCAGCAGTCGTCCCGGCTTCAGCCCGATCGATTCGAAAAACCCGCCCGTACCGGCAATTCCGTGTCCCCCGAACCAACCGGCCAGCTTCTGCATGGCATGACCGGCAAATAAAAATCCGACAATAACGCGCAATATCAATAATCCCCATGCCATCTTGCAACACCCTCTTCATTCGTTTTGTCTAGGTTGACTTTATCTATATTATTTTAATTTACTTACTTTTGTCAAGTTATAAACAAATTTAAAGTATTTACTTACTTTTTTGAAGCGCGTATGCTAAAATATAAGAAAAACCTCAATTCCTGTCACTCCCGCAAGTTCCACAGCGTCTTATCAAAGGGGGAAAAGCGCATGGACTTCTCCAGAATGTGCCCCAAATATGAATCGGCCGCCGAACTGCTCGGCAAGAAGTGGACCGGACTCATCATCCGCGTTCTGATGGGCGGTCCGAAGCGATTCAAGGATATGAAAGAACAAATTCCGGATATGAGCGACAAAATGCTGACCGACCGCATGAAAGAACTCGAGTCGCTTGGGGTCGTCAAACGAACCGTGTATCCGGAGATGCCGGTGCGCATCGAATACGAGCTCACCGACAAGGGACACGGTCTACAAGAAGTGATCGAATCGATTCAAGCCTGGGGCGATAAGTGGATGTAAAGATCTATACCAAACTTTTTTGGCAACTAAGAGTTTCTTCTTGTTCGACGATCGAAAGGACAAGTTTAGGCATAAAGGGCTGCCCAATAAGGGTGGAATCGACATCTGGGACAGCCTGTGCGCTTTGTCTCTTCGGCTCGTTTTCGCTTGTAGCAGTCAGGTTTTTACCAATTGCACGACCTCGGAAGGCGGCTTTTGTTGCTGTAGTCCGATTTTGCCCACTTCACGACCTCGGTCGGCGGCTTTTGTTGCTGTAGTCCGATTTTGCCCACTTGCACGACCTCGGCCGGCGGCTTTTGTTGCTGGAGTCAGGTTTTTCCAACTTGCCGACCTCGGTCGGCGGGTTTTGTTGCTGTAGTCCGATTTTGCCCACTTGCCGACCTCGGTCGGCGGCTATTGTTGCTGCAGTCAGGTTTTTCCCAGTTAGAG
>JAQBPQ010000251.1 GCA_028287445.1 Cohnella sp. | reverse complement strand
TGAAAAAGGGTGCATTGATTGGCAAGCTGCTAGGCTACGTGAGAAAATTCCAGGCGAGCGGAAGTGGCTTTTGCAATTTATTAATATTCGTTTACAGTATAATTGAGATAAATACAATGTTGAGGAGGAACTAAGTAATGAATAGAGCCACTTCTCCTGCAATCCCAATGCTGGCAGTACATAATGCTGACAAAGCAATAAATTTTTACAAAAATGTATTTGGTGCCGTAGAGGTAAGTAGAATGGTTACGGACGACGGGAAAATTGAACATGCCGAGGTTAAAGTAGGAGATGCCCGCATCATGATTGCGGACGAATTTCCTGGACACAATCGTGCGGCAAAATCGCTTGGCGGCACACCCGTAATTATCTATTTATACGTTGATAATGTTGACGATGCAGTACAAAGAGCTGTGAATGAAGGTGCAACAGCCCTTAGACCAATTCAGGACTTGCCACATGGAGACCGTGTGGGAAAAATTGAAGACCCGTTCGGTCATGTATGGATGGTTGCTGCCCCGCTAAGCTCACTGGAACATAGTTAAATGACCGCCGCGAAGAGGACGGCGGTCAACGTTTATGCTTGCTCATTCAGGATTTATAAGTTTGTACCACTCATCTCTGAATGATCTCCGACATAAACATTTACCGCCGCGAAGAGGACGGCGGTCAACGTTTATGCTTGGGTCAATTACTTTTCGGTTTGTCGAAGGTGTGGACCAGCGTCCAATGATGTCCGCCGTCAGAGGTCACGTACATACGCGAAGGCTGATCGTGGTCGGTATTGATCCACCAGACATGGTTGGCATCCGCAGCCGCAATTTGCTGGGGGCCGTAGCCGGGATAGAGAGGTTTCAGGTTGATCCAAGATTTGCCGCCATTCGTCGTTTTGCCGATGGTGTTCGGATTATCGCATGCCTCACACTGGCCCCCCATGAACGCGACGCTCGGATTGACGACGTACAGCATTCCCGGGGAATTGCCGGTGTTACGCGGTACCTTCTTCTCATTCATTGAGAAACCTGGTGCAGGTCCGGAGCCGGCGCCCGAATCGGCGAGAACCGGCTGCCAGCTCTTGCCGCCATCCGACGTGTGGAACATGGAGTAAGAAGTCTGCGTCATACCCGAATCACCAATAAGCTCGACCCAGGCATCCTTGGTGCCCGTCGAACGGATCATGGCCGTGCCCGGAATCACTTGTGTCTTCCGCGTGAAGACCGCCCGCCACGACTTGCCTCCGTCGGTCGTTTTTTGAATGACAAATTTGCCGTTGCCTGCCGTCACTGCCCAGCCGTTGTTGCGGTCATGGAAGTACGGATCTCCGACGATCGCGGCCGGCACCTGCAGTTTCGTCCACGTTTTCCCGCCGTCAGTCGTTTTCGCATTGCCGCTGTATGCCTCGGTGTCCGATACGGAGTGGAAGAACGAATAGTTGGGAACCGTCCCAACATCTTTCCAATGTTTTCCCCCATCTGTGGTCCGAATCAATTTCACGCCCCGCTTATCTCCGATATCCATCGTGGTCCAAGCTTTTTTGGCGTTTAAGGCGAAAATTTGTTGAACCACATACGGATGCTGCAGCTGCACATTCCAATGTTTGCCGCCGTCGGTGGTACCGGCCAACCAGCCGTCTCCACCTGCCCAACCGGTTAAAGGATCGGCCAAGCGAACGGCTGTCACCCTGCCGGTCGATTTCGTTGCCGAGGGCTTGAATGTAGAAATCGAAGGCGGGTTGACCGGCACAGGCAATGAAGCGGCCGGTTTGGTGGAAGATCCTTTGGCAACAACGGGAATCGTCGTGACCGGTGAAGACACGGGGTCGGACGACTTGGCCGAATCAGCTTGATTAGCGGCTCCAGAACAGCCGGCAGCTGCAAGAAGCAGCGAAGTAAACAGCAATAGAGAAGATCCTTTTCGTACAAGTTTCATGTGGTAAGCTCCTTTCCTTCCTCGTATACCCCTTAGACGAACCGAACCTCAAGAAAGTTGATCATTTTTTTCAAAATAAAAATGATTTTTGTGACTTGACTCGAACGTGAAAGCTGCGCCTCGTAAAGTTCCGGTTAAACCAAATAGTCCAACCGAATGAGAAATCTCTTAATCCGCTCATCTCTCTAGCGAAATATTTCATTCCGTCTTACAGCTATGTTAAGTTTATTATGTACGGCGAGACTAATCGTTGAGGAGAGATGCAAGCGATGGAGTACGCAAAATTGGGACGTTCGGGCTTGTGGGTCAGCCGCCTATGTTTGGGAACCATGAATTTCGGAGTGGATACCGACGAAAAGGAGGCTTTCCGCATAATGGATGCGGCTTTGGAGGCAGACATCAACTTCTTTGATACAGCGAACGTATACGGCTGGGGAGAGAATTCCGGAAAAACGGAGGAAATCATCGGCCGTTGGTTCGCGCAAGGGGACGGCCGACGGGAAAAAACCGTAATAGCCACCAAGATGTACGGCGACATGCATGATCCGCAAGACGGTCCGAACCGTAAAGAAGGACTGTCGGCCTATAAAATTCGCCGCCACCTGGAGGGCTCCCTGCGCCGGCTGCAAACCGATCATATCGAGCTATATCAAATGCACCATATCGATCGCAGCGTGGTATGGGAAGAACTTTGGAGCGCGTTCGAGAACGTCCAGCAACAGGGAAAGGTCGGTTACATCGGATCGAGTAATTTCGCAGGATGGGACATCGCGGTGGCTCAAGGCGAGGCGAAAGCCCGTGGGCAACTCGGCCTCGTGTCAGAGCAGCACAAATACAATCTGCTTTGCCGTCTGCCGGAATTGGAAGTACTGCCGGCCGCGAAAGCGCTCGGTCTCGGGGTTATCCCCTGGAGTCCGCTGGACGGCGGAATGCTTGGCGGTACTGCTTTGAAACCGGACGCGGGACGCCGAAGCGGCGCCGACAAAGCACGCATCGAGAAGCATCGCCCGCAGCTCGAGGCATTCGCGAAGCTAGCGGCAGATCTCGGAGAGTCGGAAGATATAGTGGCACTCGCCTGGCTGCTGAATCAGCCGGCGGTTACCGCGCCGATTATTGGCTGCCGAACGCTGGAGCAATTCCAACGGAGTTTGCGGGCATTGGAACTTCGACTGGATGATTCGATACTCGCACGAATCGATGAAATATTCCCCGGTCCCGGCGGGGAAGCGCCGAAAGCATACGCCTGGTAGTTCTATACGAATCTCGCGATGACGAAGCCCATGAATCCTTTTGCGGATGATGGGCTTTTACGATTGAACCGATTTCAAACTAACCCCTTCATGGTAATTCTACCCCTGGATAGGGCGAACTTGCTTGGATGCACTGAAGGATGAGCGTGTTTTTAAATAATGAAAGAGGTTCCCGGCAAGCAAACCTATAAAGAAGTACATCAATCCCCCGAAGAGCGCATATACAACAGTTCCTACAGCCGCGGTAAGAATGCCAAAAATGATTTGATCCTTGACTTTGGCTGGTGAAGTAGGCGGATCTGTGAGCATTAAAAAGGCGAAGAAAAGGGTTGCGTTTATAAAAGGCGGCAGAAGTGCGTCAGGGACGTCTCCTATATGGGTATACAACATAGCGAACAATAACAAGAAATAAGTTGCAAGAAAGGAAAACACCTGAGGGAATTTGTTGATCCGGTTTGTCGCTGCGTAACCGCCAATCAAAAGCAACACAACGGTCCATGAAGGAAGATCCCCGAATGCACCCCACCAGCTTTGTTGGCTTTGAAAGATAAGGATGGACAGAAGCAAACCCAATACCGCAGGATTAAAGATCGGTTTTTTCCTATGCACCAGTATATGCTTGGACAAAATTGAGATAATTGAAGTTGCCACAACAATCAACCACGAGGAGGTTACACTTAAGATCAGGGAAATGATCAACCCTGTAATGATCGCACCATCCGGTACAATTCGCTTTCTTTTTTCGAAAAGGCAAAAAATGATGTCCAAAGCTACACATACACCGACGGCAACGACGCCGTGTTCAATTCCCTTGATGCTGTGTGATCCAATGGAAGCTATAACAAGAAAAGCAACCATGATAAACACGACATAGCCCTTTGGTGATTTGATCCATTGGTTGGCAGCCATCTATATTCCTCCAACTGTTGCTATTTGTAATTTAGAGGTAATCAATATTCCCTTTAGATCTGCTTGTTCGATTAACGCTTTCCCGCGGTCTACACCCAGCAAAAACGCTGCGGTCGAAAAAGCGTCCGCCAACATGGCGAATGGAGCGATGACGCTGCAACTGATCCAATCATTCGGCGATTGTTTGGTTTTGGGGTGGATTAAATGATGCATGCCGTTTATTTTTGCGCTCTTGCGCTCATAACTTCCAGAGGTACAGATGGCCTCATTTGAAATCTCAATGGTTTGTATGATCCGCTCTTTTTGCTCGGGATGTTGAATTCCTATTGTCCAAACGTTGATACTTCCATCCGTCCCTCCTGCAAACAGGTCGCCGCCTGCATTAACCACAAATCCTTCAAATTCTTTCAACTCGTTTGCAGCCAAATCGATGGCGAACCCTTTGGCCACGGCTCCTAAATCAATCACCAGCGGTTTCTGCAAATACAAGGTATGATCTTGTTCATCTAATACAATGTCCCGAAAATTAACGGAATCGGCAGCGGCACTATGAATGAGATCCCCTGTTAAATAATGACGATTAAACCCATGCTCTTCCATCAACTTTCCCACTGTAGGATCAAATACGCCATCTGTCCATTTGGCGATTTCCAAAGCAAACTTGAGGGGTTCAAATAAATAGGGGCTAACCGGAACCGGGATTTGGATCTGTTGGCAGGCCTTCATCAATTCACTATCAGGACTAAAGCGACTGCAGGTATGCTCGATCTTTTGAAATGCCTCAAAAGCCCGATTGATTTTGGTTTCTGCCTCATCCTTTGATTTTTCAGTAACGACCTGTATGTCTACAACGGTATCCATATATAATTTGGTTTTTTTCATTTTATACCTGCTAACTATTTTGTGCCTTGGTTAGTGCGTCTTGTATGGCATCTTCAAATGCATGAGTACTATACGTCGCGCCAGATACATTCTTCAATTGCGCACTTTGTTTTTGTAACACTTCTTGAGGCAAACCTACGACATCACTTTTTGAATAATGCATGGCAAAATTACTGA
>JAQBPQ010000248.1 GCA_028287445.1 Cohnella sp. | reverse complement strand
ATTCCCATGATAAGTTCCATAAACAAGTATAAACAGGTGTCGCCGTCCTTGGATGGCAGCATACGTTTATGTCGGAGACGTTTCAGAAAAAAAGTATAGGTGAAAACTTATACTTTCTGAAACGTTGAAAAGAACCGCAAGCGCGGTTCTTCGGCTCGAAACGAAAAGTTGAAATATGATCAGGCTTCCAGAGCGAACAACAAGCGGCTGTGATACTTCAATCGTTGATCGACTTCCTCGAGACCCGCGGGATTCCTAATCGTAATTCGCTGGTCCAGCAGTTCGTTGACGGCTTCGCGCAATTTGCTGATCTCTTCTTCAACCGAACAGAGCTGGAATTGCGCTTCCAAACGTCCCAGCGGATGCCGATGTTCGAACACTGTACGGAAGAGGCCGCCGTTGCACTCCACAATCCGGATGACAGAACCTTGCATGTAGTGGTACACCATTGTAAATCCCTGATAAATCCGGTTCACCACGGCATCACCTTGGAAAGACGACACCAGCTTGCGAAGCGTATTGGTCAGTTTGGGCTTCATGACCCTGCAGGTCAGCGAGCACCGGTAATTCCCGTTCATGCGCTCAAAGGTCAAGCGGATAGATTCGCCGCCCGCGTCGTCCTCCAGGACGACCTCCTGATTGCCGTTATCCAGTACGAACACCTGCAAATGAAGCTGCTGGGTTTCACAAAGGGCGATGAGTCGCGGCATTTCGGCTTCCGACACCGTCAGATTGGCATTGACATACTCCGTGGCTACCCGATGAGCCATAAAATCTCCTCAATTCCCATTTTGTTGCCCGATTGTGTTACTATAACTTGCTTACCCACCTTTATTATAGGTGAAATCATCGGGCGTTTCTTGCCCGCCGGTTGTGATTTTCCCGCGAAAAACCCGTAAAAAACGATTCCTCCCGGCATCCGAATGAAGTTTTACGCGTTATCCTCGGTTTCCTGCGTATTGTTGGGGGGTTCAGACGGCGATTCAGGAGCGATATCGGCCGCTTGCTCGATTAGGCTCCATAATTCTTCTCGTCCCTGTCCGGTCTCCGATGAGAAAATCAACAACGGCACGTGTCCGGGCATGCCAAGCGTCTGCCGCACGACCTTCGCGTGTTTCGGCATCTGATTGCGGGAAATTTTGTCCGCCTTGGTGGCGACGACGCACATGGGAATGCCGTAATGGAACAGCCACTCAAACATGCTCCGGTCTTCCGCCGAGGGCGGGTGACGAAGGTCGACCAGTTGCAGCACCAGCTTCAGTTGCTTCCGGTCGCGTAAGTAGCGCTCGGCCAACTTGCCCCATGCTTCCCGCTGCGTTTTCGATACCTTCGCGTACCCGTAACCGGGAAAATCAACGAAGTAAAGCACTTCGTTGATCCGATAATAATTCAGCGTCTGGGTTTTGCCCGGCTGCGAGCTCGTACGGGCCAGATTTCTTCTCAGCAGCAGGCGATTAAGAAGCGATGATTTGCCGACATTGGAGCGGCCGGCTAAGGCCACCTCCGGCAAACCGTCCTCCGGAAATTGGCTCTCGCCGGCCGCGCTGATCACAAATTCGCTTTGTTTGATTTTCATAGAAAAAGAACGTCCTTCCGAATTGGCCTCAATGGGTGCCGAGCGGCGGACCCTCTTTGGCGGCGGGGTCCACGGCCGCCGTGATCGCGACGTCCGGCTTATCTTGCTGCAGTCCCTCGGGATCGGTACCGGTCAAAGCGGAGGGCGTGACCAAGAAAGGCTCCGTCATGGCGTGAAGCAGAACTTCATCCATGTGGGACACCGGCACGAACGTCATGTCCTCCCGCACGCTGTCGGGCACATCGCGAAGATCCCGTTCGTTATCCTTGGGAATCAGCACTTTGCGAATGCCCGCTCTGTGGGCGGCCAAGGATTTCTCCTTGAGTCCGCCGATCGGAAGAACTCGGCCGCGCAGCGTGATTTCCCCGGTCATCGCCACTTCCCTGGATACGGCGCGATTCGTCAATGCAGAAATGATCGCCGTCGCCATGGTGATCCCCGCAGATGGTCCGTCCTTGGGGATCGCGCCTTCGGGAATGTGGATATGGATGTCGGTTTTCTCATGAAATTCGGGATCGATCCCAAGTTGCTTTACCCGGCTGCGTGTGTAACTGAACGCCGCTTGCGCCGACTCCTTCATCACATCGCCCAACTGGCCTGTGAGCGTCAGTTTACCGCTGCCCGGCATCACCGTGACCTCGATCACAAGCGTGTCTCCGCCGACTTCCGTCCAGGCCAGTCCCGTAACGGCGCCGATCTGGTCTACCTCTTCAGCCATTCCATAGCGGAACTTCGGCGGACCGAGATATTCCTTCAGCTTCTCCGTATCGACCACAATGGGAACGGCTGTGGGATCGGCTACAATCGCTTTGGCGGCCTTCCGGCATATGGAGGCCAACTGCTGCTCCATATTGCGCACGCCTGACTCCCGCGTATACTCCCGCACCAAAGAAAGGATTGCAGTCGGAAGCACATCCAACTGCTCTTCGTCCAGGCCGTGTTCCCGCTTCTGCTTGGGCATCAAGTGGCGCTGTGCGATCTGCTGTTTTTCCAGCTCGGTATAACCCGGAACGGTCAGCAGTTCCATCCGGTCAAGCAGCGGCCGCGGAATATTATGCACGACGTTGGCGGTCGTCACGAACATGACGTTGGACAAGTCGAACGGCGTTTCGATGTAATGATCGCTGAAGTTCGCGTTCTGTTCGGGATCGAGTACTTCCAGCAAGGCGGAAGAAGGGTCCCCGCGGAAGTCCATCGCCATCTTATCAATTTCGTCCAGCAGGAAAACCGGGTTCTGCGTACCCGCGTTGCGCATGCCCTGGATAATGCGGCCAGGCATGGCACCTACATAAGTCCGGCGATGGCCGCGGATTTCCGCTTCGTCGCGCACGCCGCCTAATGAAACCCGAACGAACTCACGGCCAAGCGATTTGGCGATCGACCTGGCCAAAGATGTTTTCCCGACCCCAGGGGGGCCAACGAAACAAAGAATAGGGCCTTTGAGTTTCTTCACCAGCTTCTGGACGGCCAAGTATTCCAAGACGCGCTCTTTGGGCTTATCGAGCCCGTAGTGCTCTTCCTCGAGAATCTGCTCGGCTTTGACAATGTCCAAATCGTCTTCCGTCTGCTTCGTCCATGGAAGAGCAAGCAGCCATTCGACATAGGTCCGGATGACCGCGCCTTCAGCGGAGGAAGCCGGCATTTTCTCCAGCCGCTCGATTTCTTTCTCCACTTTGGCGGCGATTTTCTCGGGAAGCTGTACTTCCTCCAGCTGGGCTCTAAGCTCTTCCGCCTCGCCGGCCCGGCCTTCCTTCTCGCCGAGTTCCTTCTGAATCGCCTTCATCTGCTCGCGAAGATAATATTCCTTCTGGGTTTTCTCCATCTGCTTCTTGACGCGCTGGCTGATCTTCCTCTCCAGTTCCAACACTTCGCGCTCGTTGCCGAGCAGGTCAAGCAGCTTCTCCAAGCGCGGACGCACGTCCACCGTTTCGAGGATGTCCTGCTTGTCTTTTATTTTGAGGGAAAGATGACTGGTGATCACGTCCGCAAGCCGTCCCGGCTGTTCGATATCCGATACGGCGGCAAGCGTTTCCGGCGTCACCTTTTTGGACAGGTTGATGTAATGCTCGAACTGGCTCAACACCGCCCGCATAAGGGCGTCTAGTTCGGGATCGGGGTCTTCCGTCTCCGGCATTTCCCTGGCGAGCACCTCGTAAAAATTTTCGTTCGGCAAATACTGTTCGATTTCCGCACGCGCGACGCCTTCCACGAGTACACGAATGGTCCCGTTGGGCAGCTTGAGCATCTGGCGCACTTTGGCAATCGTACCCACCCGATAAATATCTTCCTGCGTCGGCTCCTCAATGTTGACCTCGGATTGGGAACACAGAAGAATCATGTGATCGTCGACCATGCTTTGTTCCAGCGCTTTGACCGACTTCTCCCGGCCGACGTCCAAATGAAGCACCATGCTGGGATACACGAGCAGTCCCCGCAGGGGCAGCAGTGGGATGGAACGGCTTTTCGGTTTGCCCGAACCCATGTCCGGCACCTCCTCAGAAACGGTTCTGGAACTTTAAACATTTACATCAGTCATTGTACCAAATGTGACGGCCTGCCGCAAAATTAGCCGGTTTGCCAGCAGTCCCAAGGAACCGCTCCGTGTATCGTATGCGAAAAAGGAAAAGCCGATTCGGCTGTAAAGACAGCAGCGGATCGGCCGATCGAAAGGCGACGTGGCGACTGGGTTGCGCCGGCCACCACCTAGCCTTGCGCAGGGATTCCCGGCGAAGGGGAAACGGGGTTTTCGCGACGATGAGTATGGGCCTCGATGGGCACGGCTTCCTGAGCGGCGGGAATTGCGTGCAGCACGGACAACGGCGGAGATGCCGCGAAAGCGTCAGCCGCAACGGGAGCATCGGTCACGGCATATCCTGGGGCATCCATGGTGATCTGGTCCCCGAACACATGACGGAACACCTCCTCCATCCGTTCGACGGGAACGACCTTTACCCCGTCAATCGCTTCGAAGATCTCCTGCCAGTTTTCTTGCGGAATGAGCACCGTCTCGGCGCCTGACTGAAATGCCGCCTCGACCTTGGCGATGACTCCTCCCACCGGCTTCACACGACCGTGGATGCTCACTTCGCCGGTCATGGCCAGTTTGTTGTCCACCTTGCGTTTGGTCATGGCAGAAGCCATCGCCACGGCCATCGCGACGCCGGCCGAGGGTCCGTCCACGGGTGTGCCTCCCGGGAAGTTAATGTGCATATCGAAGTTCTCCGGACGCAATCCGCAACGTCTCAGTACGGTGAGCACATTGTCCACGGAACCTTTGGCCATGCTTTTGCGCCGCAGGGTCCGCTGACCGCCGCCCAACTCTTCTTCGTCGACGACCCCTGTGACGACAAGCTGTCCTTTGCCCGGTGCCGCCGGAATAGCGGTTACTTCAATTTCAAGCAAAGCGCCCATGCTCGGGCCATATACGGCAAGCCCGTTGACCAAGCCCACTTGCGGTTCAGAGGGGATTTTGCGGTCCGGACGGGGAGGAAGCTGACTGCTGTTGACGACCCATTCCACATCGGAGGCGCACAGCAACGTTCGGTTCTCCGATAAAGCGAGACCGGCGGCGAGCTGAATGATGTTCACCGCTTCCCTGCCGTTGGTTGCGTATCGCTTCACCACATCGACGGCTTCGGGAATCGGTTGGAAACCGATTTTCTGGATGGCGTTCTCCGCGATCCGGCTGATTTCATCGGGCAGCAGAGGGCGGAAGTACACCTCCATGCAGCGGCTGCGAAGCGCCGGCGGCAGGTCGTTCGGTGAACGCGTGGTCGCACCGACCAAACGAAAATCGGCGGGAAGCCCGTTTTGAAAAATATCGTGGATGTATAAAGGGATGTTCGGGTCTTCCGCATGATAATAGGCGCTCTCGAGAAACACCTTCCGATCCTCCAGCACTTTGAGAAGCTTATTCAGCTGGATCGGATGCAATTCGCCGATCTCGTCGATAAACAAGATGCCTCCGTGCGCTTTCGTCACCGCTCCCGGTTTCGGCTGCGGGATACCCGCGACACCCATGGCGCCTGCCCCTTGATAGATAGGATCATGCACGGAGCCAATCAATGGATCGGCAATGCCGCGTTCGTCGAACCGCGCTGTTGTCGCGTCGATTTCCGTAAACTTCGCGTCCTGGCGAAACGGAGAGAGCGGATTTTTTTTCGCCTCCTCGAGGATGACCCGCGCCGCAGCCGTCTTCCCGACTCCCGGAGGTCCATAGACGAGCACATGCTGCGGATTGCTGCTGCACAATGCGGCTTTGAGGGCGCGAAGGCCTTCTTTCTGTCCGACGATGTCCGTCATAGAGGCCGGCCGAGTCTTCTCCGATAATGGCTTCGTAAGCGAAATGGAGCGGAGCTTGCGAAGTTTGTCCATTTCCTTGCGGGATTCCCGGTCCACGGCACTCCGGTTGCTTTTTTGATTACGGAGTAAGTTCCAAAAATAAACGCCGATAACAACGGCAAAAAACACCTGGATCAGCATCAAGACCGTGCCCAAGGTCATCTTTCTTCATCCTCCCCAAAACAGCTTTCTTGCGCCCGCAAAACTTATCCGTTTTGAACCGCACAAAAAATCCGGCATCCGGGCTGTACTTGATAGTAATGCCCGAATACCGGAGGATATAGTCAATCAAGAAACCGGGGAGTTGAAAGCGTGCCCGCATATCACGAAATCTCGGAACATCTTAGCCGCAGGTAATAGATACCGTTGTTCCTTCCATTCAAATCTGCCGTACATACGCAGCCTGAATCCCGAATACCGATGCAACTGATCCCCTTTAGGCTTGCGGCATCGGCGTATCCGTAGGAGCAGCATAACCGGTATGGTATGCCGCGTCGATAAACTTCCGTATTTCCAGGTTGGATTTTCCTTGGCTTTTCAACTGCGCGCTTCGCAAGGCAATGGTTTGACAGACATCGCACCGAGTACCATGATCGTCCCAGACCACGGTGCCGTCGTCCTTCACCTCGTGAATGAAACAATTCATGTTGCTCTTATGCCCGGCGTTTTCACCGCATCCGCAGTAACAGGGAATCCACTGCAGCACATCGCGTATAGAGGCAGCCGCTTGATAGGCAAGTCTCGTTTGGCTCGGACGGTTGTCCAAAAAGGCGGGCAGATTCGCCAATGAAGCCGTGTCTTCCCTCGTATCCCCGTTCGCCGCCATAAGGACATGAGAAGATGCCTTGTCCTTGCCGCAGGCGGCCAGCAACAAAAGCAGAGCCAGTCCGGACAACAACCAGAACAATCTGCGTTGAACGGCCGGCCGGTTCAATGCTTCCTCCCCGGAATAACCCCTGTCTCCTTGTAAGCCGACACAATCTGATCGATTTCACGTTTTAGTTCGGTCACAAGTTCCCGTTCCGGAACCTTGCGGATCATCTCTCCATACCGGAACAACATGCCTTCTCCACGGGCTCCGGCGATGCCGATGTCGGCTTCCCGCGCTTCGCCGGGACCGTTAACGGCGCATCCGAGGACGCTAACCTTAATCGGCACCTTGAGTTTCGACAAATATTCTTCGACCTCATTCGCTACCGAAAACAAATCAATATCCAGCCGGCCGCAGGTCGGACAAGACACGAGTGTCGGCGCATCGGTAATCAAACCGAACGTCTTCAACAATTCCCTTGCGACTTTGATTTCCTCCACCGGATCGGCGCTGAGCGAAATCCGCATCGTATTCCCGATTCCGGCGGCCAAGAGCACGCCAAGACCCGCCGAACTCTTCACCGTGCCGGAGAAAAGCGTTCCGGCTTCGGTAATGCCAAGATGAAGCGGATAACGGATCACTTCCGCCGCTTGCGTATACGCCGCGATTGCCATCGGGACGTCAGAAGCCTTGAGCGACACGATGATATCGTGAAAATCCAATTCCTCCAAAATTCCGATGTGGAACAATGCGCTCTCCACCATGGCCTCCGGAGTTGGAAAACCGTATTTTTCGAGTAAATGATTTTCCAGAGATCCGGCATTGACGCCGATACGGATCGGAATTCCGCGTTCTTTACAGGCTTTGACGACGGCTTCCACTTTCTCCCGACGGCCAATGTTGCCGGGATTGATCCGGACTTTATCAATACCGTTCTCGATGGCCATCAGGGCCAGCCGGTAGTCGAAATGAATATCGGAAACGAGCGGGATCGAAATCTGGCGTTTGATGTCTTTGATCGCTTCGGCCGCTTCCATGTTGTTGACCGTGACACGGACGAGCTGGCAGCCGGCTTCCTCCAGCCGTTTGATCTCCGCCACTGTGGCGGCGACATCTGCGGTCTTGGTCGTGCACATGCTTTGCAGGATCACTTCGTTGTTCCCGCCGATCGTCAGGTTCCCCACTCGGACGGGAACGGTATCTGTCCGTTTGAACATCGGCATTTTCTCTCCCCGTATCTAGCTAAAGACACCCCGCCGGATGGCGGGGTGAATCGTTTACGCGCTCTCTTCTTTTTTCTTGCCTTTCTTGGTGGTCAGCTCAGGGATCATCTTCTCCTTGACGACCTTCTCAGTGACCAGACAGTTGACGACGTCCTCGCGCGACGGCACTTCGTACATCACGTCCAGCATGATGCCTTCAATGATGGCCCGCAGACCCCGCGCCCCCGTATTGCGTTTGATCGCTTCCCGGGCGATCTCCTCCAGGGCGCCGCTATCGAACTCGAGCTTGACGTTATCCATCTCCAGCAGCTTCTGGTACTGCTTCACCAGCGCGTTCTTCGGTTCGGAGAGAATGCGGACAAGCGTGCCTTCATCCAGCGGCTCGAGTGTAGAGATGACCGGCAGACGACCGACGAATTCGGGGATCAGCCCGAACTTCAACAGGTCCTCCGGCTGAGCCAGCGTCAAGTACTCGCCGGGATTCATTTCTTTCTGGCCTTCGAGGGCGGAATTGAAGCCGATCACCTTCTTGCCGATACGGCGTTTGATCAACTGCTCCAGACCGTCAAACGCGCCGCCGCAGATGAACAGAATGTTCGTCGTGTCGATCTGGATGAATTCCTGATGAGGATGCTTGCGTCCGCCTTGCGGAGGAACGGAAGCGACCGTGCCTTCGAGGATTTTGAGTAAAGCTTGCTGCACACCCTCGCCGGAAACATCCCGCGTAATCGACGGGTTCTCGGATTTGCGCGCTACCTTGTCGATTTCGTCGATGTAGATGATGCCGCGTTCCGCTTTTTCCACGTCATAGTCAGCCGCTTGGATCAATTTCAGCAAAATGTTTTCGACGTCCTCACCGACATAACCGGCTTCCGTTAAGGAAGTCGCGTCTGCAATGGCGAACGGTACGTTCAAAATTTTGGCCATCGTCTGCGCGAGCAGTGTTTTACCGGATCCTGTGGGGCCAATCAGCATGATGTTGCTCTTCTGCAGCTCCACATCTTCCAGCTTAGATTGCGAGTTGATGCGCTTGTAATGGTTGTAAACGGCGACGGACAGCGATTTCTTCGCTTGGTCCTGACCGATCACGTATTGATCCAGGATGTTCCGGATGTCCTTGGGCTTCGGAATGTCCTTCAGATCGAGCTCTTCTTCGTGCCCAAGCTCTTCCTCAACGATTTCCGTGCACAATTCAATGCACTCGTCGCATATATAGACGCCGGGTCCGGCAACCAGCTTGCGCACCTGATCTTGCGATTTACCGCAGAACGAGCACTTGAGCTGGCCTTTCTCGTCGTTAAATTTAAACATGGAAACCCTCCTTTATCCGGGAATGGGTGCAGATACGACCCGGTCAATCAGACCGTAGTCCAGAGCTTCATCCGCACTCATGAAATTGTCGCGATCCGTGTCGCGCTCGATCTTCTCATATGGTTGACCAGTACGCTCGACGAGTATGCGATTCAGTTTTTCCTTCGTCTTGACGATCCAATCCGCGTGAATTTTAATATCCGACGCTTGACCTCTTACCCCGCCTAAAGGTTGATGAATCATGATTTCGCTGTTGGGCAGCGCATAGCGCTTGCCTTTGGCGCCTGCCGTCAGCAGCAACGAGCCCATACTGGCAGCCATTCCGCAGCAAATCGTCGACACGTCCGGTTTGATGAACTGCATCGTATCGTAGATTCCCATGCCGGCCGTAACCGACCCCCCGGGCGAATTGATATAAAGGGAAATGTCTTTACCCGGATCTTCCGCGGCCAAGAAAAGCAGTTGAGCGATAACGAGATTGGCTACATCGTCGTCAATAGCGCTTCCGAGAAAGATGATCCGGTCCTTCAGGAGCCGGGAGTAAATATCGTACGACCGCTCTCCGCGGTTCGTTTGTTCGACGACCATTGGCACCAAAGTCATGACAACCAACCCCTTTTCAACGTGGACTTCGAATCATCGGTAATATTCTAACATGTTCCCAACGGAATGTCATGCAACCCGGGTGGCCTCTTGACAGCCGGCCGCAGCGTATATAAGGCGTTGCTACATATTATGCGGGAAAGTTACCGGAAGATGCAGGCCGCCTGTCCTCCAACACGGATGATTCAGGGTGAAAAATAAGGCACGCCAAGTAGCACGTGCCTTATCCCGTGGCTTCTAAGTTACCATTAGGCGGTTTTGCTATGCTCGATAATAAATTGAACGGCTTTACGCACTTTCAGGTCGGAAGACAAGGTGTCCATATAACCGTTGGCTTCAAAAATCGAGCGAAGCTCTTCGGCCGGCCGGTTGTACGTTTTGGAGAGATTAGCCAGCTCATCTTCCACTTCTGCAGCCGTCACATCCAGGTTTTCCGCTTTGGCGACAGCTTCGAGCACCAAATTGTTGCGAACGCGTTTCTGCGCGTCGGCTTTCATTTGCTCCTTAAGCGCCTCTTCATTCTGGCCGCTGAACTGAAAATACAGCTCCAGGTTCATGCCCTGCATACGCAGGCGGCTTTCGAAGTCCTTCATCATCTGGTCGATTTCGGTGTCGATCATGACGTCGGGAATGTCCACTTCGGCGGCTTCCGATGCTTTATCCACGACCGCTGCCTCGCGGGCGCTCTCGGCCTCTTTGGCTTTGCTTTCTTTCAGCTTGGCCGCCAAATCCTGTTTGTATTCCTCCAGCGTGTCGAATTCACTGACGTCCTTGGCGAACTCGTCATCGAGAGCCGGCAAGTTTTTGCGTTTGATCTCATGCAGCGTAACCTTGAATACAACCGGTTTGCCGGCCAAGTTCTCGGCGTGGTAGCTCTCGGGGAAGCTGACATTAATGTCCTTGTCTTCCGCGATGTTCATGCCGACAACCTGATCTTCAAAGCCCGGGATAAACGATCCGGAACCAAGCTCCAGGGAATAACGCTCGCCTTTGCCGCCTTCGAACGGTTCGCCGTCCAGAGAACCTTCGAAATCGATCACCGTGACGTCGCCTTGCTGTGCCGGACCTTCGTCGACCACAACCAGCTCCGCATGGCGTTGTTGAAGACGCTCGAGTTCCTTGTTCAATTCTTCTTCGGTAACCTCCGTATCAGCGGCCGGCGCTTCCAGACCTTGGTAGTCGCCGAGTTTCACTTCCGGCTTCACGGTTACTTTGGCTTTGAACTTGAAGGTTTGTCCTTTACCGAACTGCTCGACGTCCACTTCCGGACGATCGACCGGCTCAATCCCCGCTTGATCTACCGCTTCGGTGTAAGCTTCAGGGAGCAAAATGTCGATGGCGTCCTGATACAGGCTCTCTACCCCGAAACGCGACTCGAAAATGGTGCGCGGTACTTTGCCTTTGCGGAATCCCGGTACGTTCGCTTTTTGCACGACTTTACGGAACGCCTTGTCCAGGGCTGCCGCTACCTTCTCCGCTTCGATCTCAACGCTGAGCACCCCAACGTTCTTCTCTATTTTTTCCCAGTTCGCTGTCATGGTAAAATTCCCCTCCGTGAGACTTGTTGCCGCATCGTTGTCGGCTCCCGTTTACATAAACCATTTTATTATAATCAACCGGATACAGCTTTTCAAGGTGAAACGTTTTGCGACTGGCGTTCACAATGTTGCCGGAGGCTCCAACGCGTACTGTCTCAACCAACGAAGAGCCTGTTCATACCGAAATCGAAGCTCGTCAGTAATGCCATAGTGCTCCCGGATCTCGTCATCGTCTTGTTTGCCGTGCATCTTCTCCAGCAAAATCTGATGCAGGGCGGCGGCCCAAATATCCGATGCTCCGTCGTCCTCCGTCATCGCTCGGTACATAGGAGTGCCATAAGCGGCTTGTACACATTCCTTCCACATTTCTTCGGCAAAATAGGATAGGGTGGGATCGGAGACTTCCGCGGCTAGGCGGACCCGTTCGAGAGAAGACAGGACGGCTTGCGGAAAATCGGTGAAAGAAAGCGGGGTATCGCCGATATCCAGCGTGACCGACTCGCCGTTCCTCCAAATCGCAACCGCGCCTTCGGCCCCTTGTTTGCGGAGCGCCTGAAGGGCACGGAATTGAACGGACGGATGGTATTCCCGCTGGGACAACCACTCGCGAAGAACCGCTTCCACATCGGGATGGGTGAGGTGGAGCAGCTGGCCGATGACCAGCATCTGCTGCTCCGGGCCTTCCGCTTGCTGAAGCGTCTGCAGCAGCCTGGGAACATAATCGGTGTCCTGCAACGACCGATCGGTGACCCTTTTGCGAACCCAGTCCGCTTCGTCCACTTCCTCTTCCTCTTCTTCCTCCTCATCGTCAAATACAGACACGACATTGCCTGCCACGACCGCTTCGGGAAAAGCGGCTTCCAGCCACCCGAGCAGCGCCTGCCATTCGGTATGGTGCCGCTCCGCATCACCGCGGCATTGCAGCAAAAAAGAAAGCAGCGCTTTCGCGTCGCCGTATCGTTCGGTTTCCAGCATTCGAGTCAATTGAATCTGATAAAAATCCAAGGTTTTCGGGAACAACACCAAGTTGTCATTGGCGCGGTCGGTCATCGAGATCCCCTTCCAGGCCGACGTTCGGCAGCAGGTTCAGTCTACGCATTATACCATGAAGTGTCGGGCAAAAGGAAAATGGGCACACGTCCGGGGACTGCCAGATGAAAATGAAAAGCAGGGACCCACGGTCCCTGCGGAAGGTGCATTTGGAGCGGGTGAAGGGAATGCTCCACATCGTCGATAAGTTGGAGCGGGTGAAGGGAATCGAACACTCGCCTCAAGCTTGGGAAGCTGGCGTTCTACCATTGAACTACACCCGCACAGATGAAAGGAGCAAAAGTTATAATAGCACAGCTCCGTTGTTGAAATCAAATGGATCTCGGGCATAAAAGAGCCTCCCGCCGAAGAAACTATTCTAACTCCAACTACACAGAGGAGTCCGACCCTATGCAAGTCAGCAACAGGCGTATACATGTGTTTCGCGCTTTCGCTGTTTTCCCCCTTGAGTGTCGGCATAAGGCTGTGATAGAATAATCAAGCTGCGTCCCGGTAGCTCAGCTGGATAGAGCAACGGCCTTCTAAGCCGTCGGTCAGGGGTTCGAATCCCTTCCGGGACGCCATTATAACTTCGTGAGTAACGATTGAACCACACATAAAAAACCCAGAACCCTTATAGTATCAAGGTTTCTGGGTTTTTTCATACGATCATCAACTTTGTCAGAAAACGTTTGAAGGCGATAAAAACGAGAATATTTTTACACATCACAAGCCTTCGTTTTGATTACGAAAAACTGAGATCATCTATAGGCACACCATAAACCCGAGCGAATTTTACCGCTGTGGACACATAAACGCTTGCTGGGTTTCGTTCATATTTAT
>JAQBPQ010000243.1 GCA_028287445.1 Cohnella sp. | reverse complement strand
ATAAAACCGATCCGGCACTGGTTACGCAGATGAAAACATTGTGCGAGAACGTGCTCGGCAAAGGCGTGGTGCTCGCCAAGGATACGCCGAATTTCATCGCCAACCGGATCGGCACTTACGGGCTCCTGATCACGCTGGAGGAGATGCTGGCGAAAGGCTATTCGGTCGAGGAAGTGGATGCCGTAACCGGTCCTGCCATGGGAAGGCCCAAGAGTGCAACCTTCCGGACACTCGACATCGTCGGACTCGATACGTTCGTACATGTGGCGGACAATGTGTATGCCAACGTCCAGGATGCAGCGGAGAAAACGGCATTTGCCGCCCCGGAAGTGCTCAAAGGAATGGTCGAAAAGGGATGGCTGGGTGAGAAATCGGGTCAGGGCTTTTACTTCAAGAGAAAAGGCGCGAACGGCAGCGAAATCCACTCATTGAATCTCTTGACCATGGAATATCAGCCGCAGAAAAAAGCGGCTTCCGGCTCACTGGAAGCCGCGAAACTGGCGAAGGGTGCCCGCGAAAAAACGAAGGCGCTCATCGCAGGCGGAGACCGTTATTCCGAGTTGGCTTGGCATATTTTGAAACGGGTGCTCGTGTATTCCGCGGAGAAAGTAGGCGAAATAGCCAACTCGATCCAGGAAATCGACGAAGCGATGAAGTGGGGCTTCAACTGGGAGATGGGGCCGTTTGAGACATGGGACGCCATCGGCCTCGTGAAGTCCGCCCAGCGGATGGAAAAGGAAGGCGTGACGGTTCCCTCGTGGGTGAAGGATTGGATCGCGCAAGGCAACCAGTCTTTCTACCGCAAGGATAACGGGACGACATTCTATGTGCACGGACAGCAGTATAAGCAAGTCGAACAGCAGCCGGAAGTCATTTCCCTGCGCAGCTTGAAGGAACAGAACAAGGTTGTGAAAGGGAACAGCGGCGCAAGCCTGATCGATATCGGAGACGGAGTCGCTTGTCTGGAATTCCCTTCGCCGAACAATGCCATCGGGGCGGACATCCTGACGATGATCCAACAGAGTATGGAAGAAGTGCGCAACAACTTCGAAGGCATGGTCATCGCCAACCAGGGCCGCAACTTCTGCGTAGGCGCCAACCTCATGCTGCTTCTGATGGAAGCGCAGGACGAAGAGTGGGACGAAGTCGACGGCATCATCCGATTGTTCCAGAACACGATGTATAAAATGAAACGGCTCGAAAAGCCCGTCGTGGCGGCTCCGCACCGGATGACGCTCGGCGGCGGCGTGGAAGCCTGCATGCCGGCGGACCAAGTGATTGCCTCTGCCGAAACCTACTACGGCTTGGTGGAAGTCGGCGTCGGACTAATCCCGGCCGGCGGCGGCTGCAAAGAGTTTGCGCTCCGTGTCAGCCAGAACGTGCGGCATCCGGAAGCGGATCTGCAGCCGTTCATCAATCAAGTATTTGAGACGATCGGCATGGCCAAGGTGTCCACCAGCGGCCACGATGCCAAGCGGTTAGGCTACCTGAAACCGACGGATCGTGTGCTTGCGAATCAGGATCATTTGATTTATGAAGCCAAGCAGGCGGTACTTCGGATGGCGCAAGCGGGGTACGAGCCGATTCGCGAGGAGAAAATCCGCGTTGTCGGCGCAGAAGGCAAAGCGGTGATGCAGCTGGGTGCCATCGGCATGAAACAAAGCGGCTATATCAGCGACCATGATCTGCTCATTGCGAAGAAACTGGCGCATGTGCTGGCAGGCGGCGATGTACCGGCCGGTACGCTGGTGACCGAGCAGTATATGCTCGATCTGGAGCGGGAAGCGTTCCTCAGCTTGTGCGGGGAACCGAAAACCCAGCAACGCATGCATCACATGCTGACCAAAGGCAAAGCGCTGCGCAATTAACATCCCGGGGAGGGTGAGAATCCAATGAAAGAAGCAGTGATTGTATCCATCGCGCGCACCGCGATCGGCAAAGCCAAGAAGGGCAGCCTCGTGCAGACACGTGCGGATGATCTGGGCAAGATCGTGCTGGAAGAAGTGATCAACCGGGCACCCGGTTTGAAGAAGGAAGACGTGGAAGACATCATCATCGGATGCGCAATGCCGGAAGGGGAGCAGGGTCTGAATTTCGCCCGAATCATGTCGCTGTACGCCGGATTCCCGGTTACGGTTCCTGCGCTCACGATTAACCGGTTCTGCTCCTCGGGGCTGCAATCGATCGCCTTCGCGGCCGAACGGATTATGCTCGGGCACGCGGACGTGATGATTGCAGGCGGTGTGGAAAGCATGAGCCATGTGCCGATGACCGGCTTCAAAATATCGCCAAACCCGAAAATCGTCGAAGAGATGCCGGATGTGTATATCGCCATGGGGCATACGGCCGAGAATGTGGCGTCCCGATTCGGGATCTCCCGCGAGGATCAGGACCGTTTTGCCGCACGTTCGCATGAGAAGGCGGCAAAAGCGATCGCGGAAGGCAAGTTCAAGGATGAAATCGTTCCCTTTCAGGCCGAGCTCAAAAGTGTGGACGACCAAGGCAAAGTGAAAACGAAGACGTTTGTTTTCGATACGGATGAGGGCGTCCGTGCCGATACGACGGTCGAAGTGCTCGGGAAGCTCAAACCATCGTTTAAGATTGACGGCAGCGTAACGGCGGGCAACTCGTCGCAAGTGAGCGACGGAGCGGCGGCAGCCGTTCTGATGAGCAGAGAGCGGGCGGAAGAGCTTGGACTGAGGCCGTTGGCGACCTTCCGTTCCTTCGCGCTATCCGGCGTGGAGCCCGAGATTATGGGTGTCGGCCCGGTGAAAGCCATCCCGAAAGCATTGAAAATGGCGGGGATCACGCTGGATGACGTCAAATTATTCGAAATCAACGAAGCCTTCGCTTCCCAGTGTGTGCACATTATCCGCGAGCTGGGCATCGACGAAGACAAAGTCAACGTGAATGGTGGAGCGATTGCCCTTGGGCATCCGCTCGGCTGTACAGGGACCAAAGTTTCCGCCACCTTGATTCATGAATTGCGCCGCCGGGGCGGCGGTTATGGTGTCGTATCCATGTGTATCGGGGGCGGAATGGGCGCTGCGGGCGTATTTGAGGTTCATGCCGAATAATTCTACGAATAGAGGAGAGGAAAAGGATGAGCAAAGTGTTGAACAAAGTCGTTGGCGGAAGCTTCATCATCGAAGATCTCGATTTTAGGCAGCTGGTATCACCGGAGGATTTCACGGAAGAGCATCGGATGATCGGGGATACGGCGTCTGACTTCGTAGCCCGCGAAATCGCTCCCCACGACGAGGAAATCGAAAAATTAAACTATGAGCTCACGGTGCAGAAGCTGCGGAAAGCCGGCGAACTTGGACTTCTCGGGGCGGATGTTCCCGAAGCCTATGGCGGATTGGGACTCGACAAAGTGAGCTCCACACTGATCAGCGAAAGGATGACCAAAGCGTCCGCTTTCGCTCTGTCCGCCGGAGCGCATATTGGGATCGGCACGCTTCCCATCGTTTATTTCGGCACCGAGGAGCAAAAACGCAAATATTTGCCTGCTCTGGCCACAGCCGAGAAGGTTGCCGCCTATTGCTTGACGGAGCCTACCTCCGGCTCGGACGCCCAAGGCGCCAAAACGACCGCCAAGCTGACGGACGACGGCGAACATTATGTTTTAAACGGAACCAAGCAGTTTATTACCAATGCAGGCTTTGCAGACATTTTTATTGTCTATGCCAAAGTGAACGGCACCGATTTCAGCACGTTTATCGTGGAACGAACGATGCCGGGCGTCTCCATTGGTCCGGAAGAGAAGAAGATGGGCATCAAGGGCTCGTCCACTTGCCAGCTCATCCTCGAAGATGTCCATGTACCGGCCCGGAACCTGCTCTGGGAAGTCGGCAAAGGCCATTTGATCGCCTTCAACATCCTCAACATCGGCCGCTTCAAGCTCGCCGCCGGCTGCTTGGGTTCGTCGAAGGATGCCATCGAGTACTCCGCCAAATACGCGAATGAACGCCAACAATTCGGGCGCAAAATCTCTTCCTTCCCGCTGATCGGCAAAAAGCTCGCGGAAATGAACGTGCGGACGTATGCGCTGGAAAGCATGGTGTACCGGACGGCTGGCCTGTTCGACGAAGGCTTGGCTGAAGTGGATCATGGCGGAGAGAATGTCGGCCTGCAGGCGGCGAAGGCCATTGCGGAGTACCAGTTGGAGTGCTCGATCAACAAGGTGTTCGGGTCCGAAGTGCTCGATTTCGTAGCCGATGAAGGTGTACAAATTCACGGCGGTTACGGCTTTATCCAAGAGTACCGCATCGAACGCATTTACCGGGATTCCCGGATCAATCGTATTTTCGAAGGAACGAACGAGATCAACCGGCTGCTCATTCCCGGCACCCTGATTAAACGGGCGATGAAAGGCGAGCTTCCGTTGATGCAAAAAGCGATGGCACTGCAGTCTGAACTGATGTCCCTGGTACCCGGCCAAACGTTCGAAGGCACGCTGGAACAGGAAACCCACATGTTGTCGATGGCCAAGAAAATTTTCCTGATGGCCGGCGCGCAAGCGGTACAGAAATACCAAACCAAACTGGAGCAGGAGCAAGAAGTGCTCAGTCACCTGGCCGATATGATGATCTCCGTGTTCGCCATGGAAAGCGCATTGCTCCGGACGCGCAAGTTAATCGACAAAATGGGCGAAGAAAAAGCACGGAATGCGATTGACATGACTGTCGTGTTCGTTCACGAAGAATTCGCCCGCATTGAGAATTGGGCAAAAGAAACATTGGCGGTCATGGAGGAAGGCGACACCCTTCGCACCCAGTTGTCCGTTCTGAAGAAGTTGACCCGGAAATCGGCGGTGAATACGCTGGGCTTGAAGCGGCAGATTGCAGCCAAAGTGATTGAAGCGGAAAAGTACGTACTGTAACTCACTTCGTGAGAATGGGGTGTCGGCCATGCCGGACAAACCTTGGTTACAGCATTACCCTGTCGAAGTTCCACCGAGTTACGATTATCCGAACCAGAATCTGGCCCAGTTTTTATTGGATTCGGCGTCATCCTACCCGGATCACATCGCGCTCGATTTCTTGGGGAAGAAGATCACGTACCGCACTTTATTAGACTCGGCCTACCGGTTTGCGAACGCCCTGCTTCGGCTGGGCGTTCGCAAGGGGGACCGGGTTGCCGTGATGCTGCCCAACTGTCCGCAGGCGGTGATTGCGTATTACGGAACGCTGATTATGGGTGGGATCGTCGTTATGACGAATCCGTTGTACATGCCGCGGGAGCTGGAACACCAGCTGAAGGATGCAGGCGCCAAAATCATCGTGACACTCGACCTCCTGTTGGAACGGGTCCGGAAATCGACGGATCAGGCGCCGATGGATCATATCCTGGTGACATCTATTAAGGACTATCTTCCTTTTCCGAAAAACGTGCTTTATCCGCTGAAACAAAAAAAGGACGGAAAGGCGGTCACCGTTGCTTATGGGGGCGGCATTCTGTCTTTTGCAGCCTTTCTCAAGCAATCGTCGGCATCGCCTGTCGACGTGAAGGTCGATGCGGAGGATCTCGCCCTCATTCAATACACCGGAGGCACAACCGGATTAGCCAAAGGCGTCATGCTCACGCATGCCAACCTCATCGCCAATACGATTCAGAACAAGCTTTGGTATTACCGCGCGCAGTTGGGCAAGGAAAGCTTTTTGGCGGCACTGCCTTTCTTTCATGTCTTCGGACTGACCGTGGTGCTGAACCAAGGTGTATATTTGGCCGCCACCCTGATTCTGTTGCCCCGGTTCGAGATCAACCAAGTGCTTCAAACCATCAACCGGAAGAAGCCGACCACTTTTTCCGGAGCGCCTACGATGTATATTGCGGTCATAAATCATCCGGATGTGCATAAGGTGGACCTTTCCTCCATTAATGTGTGCATCAGCGGCGCCGCTTCCTTGCCCCTTCAAGTACAGGAACGGTTCGAAGCGCTTTCCGGCGGCAAGCTGATCGAGGGTTACGGGCTAAGCGAAGCTTCTCCGGTGACCCATGCGAACAACGTTTGGGAGAAGCGCAAATCCGGCTCCATCGGAATCCCTTTCCCCGACACGGAAGCGCGGATCGTACAGCCGGGAACCTACGAATCGCTGCCGGTCGGTGAAATCGGAGAATTGGCGGTCCGCGGTCCTCAAGTGATGAAGGGTTACTGGAACCGGCCGGAGGAGACCGACAAGATTCTTCACGACGGATGGCTGTTAACGGGCGATCTCGGCAAGATGGACGAAGACGGCTTTTTTTACATTTTGGACCGGCAGAAAGATTTGATCATCGCAGGCGGATACAACATCTATCCCAGGGAAGTGGAAGAGGTTCTGTTCGAGCATCCGGATGTGGAAGAAGTTGCGGTTGCCGGCGTGGTGGATCCTTACAGAGGGGAAACGGTAAAGGCCTATATCGTGATGAAGCAGGGTAAAAAACCGGATGCCGATGCTTTGAAAGCATGGTGCAAAGAGAGACTGGCGGCTTATAAAGTGCCGAAAATATACGAATTCCGGGAAACGCTTCCCAAAACGCTGGCGGGCAAGGTGCTGCGCCGGAAGCTCATCGAAGAAGATGCGGAGAAGAATACGAATGCAAAGAGTGGTTGAGCAACAAGGAGGACCCAAGGTGATGACGGAACCGAATACGACCAAGACACATCCAGAGCTGGAGCGCTGGAGACAAAAAGCGGAATCGACGTTCTGGGGATTGTTGGGCTGCGAATTTGAAGAGTTGACCGACACGCAGCTGACGGTTTCCCTCGACATCAAGCCCCATCATTTGAATTTGATCGGGATTCTGCACGGCGGTGTGCATGCCACCATGATGGATTCCGCAATGGGCTTGATGGCCATGGTTGCCCGGCCGCAGGACAATGTGGTCACCACCAACCTAAACTTGAACTATGTAGCCCCCTCGGGAAAAGGACGCATTCTCGTAACGGCGGAAATCGTGCACATCTCCCGTAAAATGATCACCACGCAGGCTTATGCGCGAACTGAGAACGGGGACTTGTTGGCCTTTGGAACGGGGACGTTCAGGGTGATCGACAAGGTGGACAACTGAACATAGAGGTGGAAACGATGGCTGTAATCGACGAGCTGCAGCGGATGACGGATCGTATGAACGCGGATCCGGAACCGATTCGTTCGTTTCAGAACGTGTATCAATTTAATCTTTCCGAGAGCGGAGTGTACCAGGTGAAGTTTCAGGACGGCGCGGTCCGGGTGGCGGAAGGATCTCCGGAAACGGCCGATTGCACGTTGATTCTGTCGGATGCGAACTTTCAGAAGCTGCTCCAGGCCGATTTGAACACGACGATGGCGTTTATGCTGGGCACGCTGAAAGTGGAAGGCAAAATCGGCCTGGCCTTAAAGCTGCAGGAAGCGTTGAAGCACTATCAATAAGCGGTTCGGCAGTAAGTAAAATGAAACCTCCAATTCCACTTACAGAGTGGTGTTGGAGGTTTTTTCCTTGATCATTCAGGATTTATAAGTTTGCACCACTCATCTCTGAATGATTTCCCACAGGTCTCGGGGTTTTGGAGGGCGGATTGTTATCGGATTATGCCTTTGCAGACAGCGGATAGAGCGGGAGAAATATAAAAGTGCAGGGATGGCCATCCCTGCACTTTGAAATATGTAGTACAAATATATTGAGTTTATCGATAAAAAGTGTTACAATGAAGTTTGCTAAATATACTTCCTCATATACTAACACGCACCGGCAGTTTTGTCAATAGGAATTTCGAAAGTGTAATGTAGAGAGAAGGGGAGACGGGGATGGAAGATAACGGACTGCAAGAGCTTCAAGAGCATCAAGACCTATCACTGCCGCCGGGATTGGACATGAACGATCCTGTGCGGATGTATTTGAAAGAAATCGGCCGTTCGCGGCTTCTTTCCACAGAAGAAGAGGTCGATCTCGCCCAAAGGATCCAACAGGGCGATGAGAAAGCGAGACAACGGCTGACTGAGTCCAACTTGAGGCTGGTCGTCAGTATCGCAAGGCGGTATGCAGGCCGCGGCATGCTGTTTCTCGATTTGATCCAGGAAGGCAATATCGGCCTCATGAAGGCCGTTGAGAAATTTGATTACACCAAGGGATACCGGTTCAGCACCTATGCGACATGGTGGATCCGACAAGCGATCACACGCTCCATTGCCGATCAGGCCAGAACGATTCGGATCCCGGTTCATATGATCGAGACGATCAATAAGTTAATCCGCGTTTCCAGACAAATGGTGCAAGAACTTGGAAGAGAACCGACGGTGGAAGAAATTTCCGAAGTGATGGAATTGACGACGGATCGCATCCTGGAAATCCAAAAAATTGCGCAGGAGCCGGTCTCGATGGAGATGCCGATTGGCGAGGAGAACGACTCCAATTTGGGCGATTTTATCAAGGATCCGGATGCACCGGCGCCAGAAGATGCGGCGGCACAGGAATTGTTGAAGGAGCAAATGAAGGACATTCTCGATACACTTACGGATCGGGAGGAGAACGTGATTCGGCTGCGCTTCGGACTCGATGACGGCCGCACTCGCACATTGGAGGAAGTGGGCAAGGTTTTTGGCGTGACCCGGGAACGAATTCGCCAGATTGAAGCGAAGGCTTTACGTAAACTGCGGCATCCCAGCCGCAGCAAACGTCTGAAAGATTTCCTGGAGGATTAAAAAAGGCAACGAAAAAGCGTTTGAAGGGCAATTTATCGTCGAGTGGCGAAAACTCTAATTCAGCAATCATACAAGGGCCCGAAAGGGCTCTATTTTATTTGGATATTTTGGCAAATAGGCTCTTGTAATCGCAATATATAACACGAAGACGGCGAAGTCCGGGATGGTGACCGCCGGCGTTCTGATGTTCATTCAGTCATGGAAAGACTATTTGCGGCGCTCACGATGGTTATTCTGCCGGGCATCATCATCTATTTGCTGGTTCAGGAACAAGTTCAGAACAGCGTGGCATCAACGGGTGTCAAAGGCTGATTCGCCGGGATCGAATAACCACCATTTTGAATAAAAGATTTTTCTGATTGGATATCGTTTGACAGGGGGTCACCCGGGTAATAAGTGATGTCGATTGACACTACTTGAACCCATAGGAGTGATTCGAAGTGGCACGCAACAACGGAGGAAACAACGGTGGCAATAACGACGGGAAGATGAGCCGCGAAGAAGCAGGACGTATGGGTGGAGAGGCAACCGCCAAACGACACGACCGCGAGTTTTATCAAGAAATCGGGCGTAAAGGCGGGGAAGCCACTTCCGAATCCCATGGCCGTCAATTTTATCAGGAAATCGGAAAAAAAGGTGGAGAAGCCACTTCGGAGTCTCATGACCGGGAGTTTTATCAGGAGATCGGCCAGAAGGGCGGAGAAACACGGCCGCGGCAACGGAACAATGACTGACGACCCCGACAAAGAAACAACCGGCACTGCTTTAGGCAGTAGCCGGTTGTTTCTTTGTGTGGCGGGACCTCGCGAAGTGCGTCGTGATCGCTTTATAATACGGCGTCAAAGATTGATAGACGATTTCCTGTAGAAACGCCGCTTGTTTCCATTCCGAAAACAGCTTCGCGGCGAACACCCAGGCGTTTTTTTCAATCTTCAGCGCGATGGTTTCCTTCTCTCGTTTGTTCAGCATCGGACTGTCGAGCAGTTCCGAGAGCTGGGACAACTGCCGGTCCTCCGAATGTCCCAATTCATGGGCGAAAACGACGGCGGCATATAGGACATAATGATCCTCCGTGCCGAACAACTGCATACACTGCTGCCGGATGCTTTCCCGATATAAGGTGATCGTGTGATTGACCGGATTGTACTTCCCTCCGACAAGACGGCCTCCGGGGAACAGATCTTCCAAGACGACCTTCACGGTGCTGCCCGACCGATCGAGCAAATCGCGAATCCACAATTCGAAACCCCCATCATTCAATGGCTTCACCAGATCCTTCTAAGACATTAGAGCTTATTATAGAACAACGCGTGTGAAAAACATATAATACTTTACGGCTAGGCTATTTTGCGCATTTTCCTCATACAAATGAGAAGTAGCGGGTGATGGGGAGGCGGGAAAATGGCCATCAAGCCACGTGCGTTACAAAGGGGAGATACGGTCGGCATCGTCACGTTGGGCAGTCCGCTGCCCGGTACGGAGATCAATGCGAGACTCGCTTATTTGCAAAGCTTGGGCCTTCAGGTTGTTTTGGGGGAGCATGTCTACGATGCGAACGGATTTTTAGCCGGAACGGATGAAGAGCGCGCGGGAGATTTAATGACCATGTTCTCCGATACGCGTGTGAGGATGATTCTGCCCACAAGGGGCGGTGTCGGCGTAGAAGCAATATTGCCGTATCTGGATTATGAACTGATCAGCCGGAATCCGAAAATCGTCAGCGGGTACAGCGATATCACCGTCTTGTTGAACACACTGTATCAGTTTTCCGATCTGGTCACGCTTCACAGCCTGCTGCTGCTTGACTTCCGGCCCGGCACTGCGCCGTACAATTTCGAGCAATTTTTCACTACCCTTTCCTCGACGGCTGCACCGCGTCCGATCACCAACCCTCCGGAGATCCCGCTTACAGGGAGAGTGCCGGGAAATGTAAGCGGCCCGATCGTGGGCGGTAATCTGACGTCGTTCGTCGGATCGCTCGGTACGCGGTTCGAAATCGATACGAGGGGTAAAATTTTGCTGCTCGAAGAAGTGCACGAACCGGTGAACACGGTATACCGATACATGGAGCACCTCAGACTCGCGGGCAAATTCCAAGATTGTGCGGGGATTGTCATGGGCCAGTGCAGCCAGTGCCTGAACGCTTACGGCAAAACATACGAAGATTTAATCAACGAATTCGTGGTTCCGCTCGGCAAGCCGCTCGTGACCAATTTGGCATCCGGGCATGGTTACTATAAAGCCGCTATCCCCATCGGTGTCCAGGTGAATTTGAACGCGGACGATGGCGTGTTGACGCTGTTGGAGCCGGCTGTTCAGTAGGACCGTCCGCCATTCGTTCCTTACATAACAAAGGGCAATCCCGGGCAGCGAGCAGCTGCCGGAGGATTGCCCTTGTTTTTATTTGCCCGATCTCATCGCGAGCTGAAGCAGCTTTTGAATGTCCCCGGCCATTTGCCGTGGAGATGAGGAACGGTTCGCTGCACGCGAGCGAATGCGGTCGATCGTCTTCACCGCCACCGGGCCGGTGAGCGTGTAAATCTGTACGCTGCCCATATTGTCCCTTACCCACCGTTCTGCCTGCGCCAAATTGTCATGCGTCGCCGAGTCTCCGGCAGATTTCGTTCCGATTTTCACGCCGGGTCCGGTTTCCGGTCCGATGGCGGACAACCCGGAAGTGCCGCCCAACAGCTTTTGCTGCAGCGAGTCGTAATGATAAGCGGTGGTTTTATGGCGCTCCGTCGCTAGAATGACCATATCATCCAGGGCAAATACCCGGATGTCGGTTAAGCCGGCACCGCTCAGCCGTGATTCCAGGTGGGACGACAATCCTTGGCTGTGCAATCCCGAGCTGCCGATGACACTGTACACGGAACTGCCTAAGCCGTAACTTGTGCCTCCGAATTCGTTCGTGGTCCTTGTCTTCTGCCGGTCGACACTAGGGATCGCGCGCGGATCGAGATTGCCTGCGTGATGCGGGGGTTGGACGGAATGGGCCTTGAGCTGGTTATCGATGGCTTGCTGATGATTCGCAAGATCGCGTCTGTCCCGATCGGCCGATTGTTGGCGGACGGGATTCTGGCATGCGGGCAGCAGCAATAAAGCGCCAAGGATCAGAAAGGCCATCTTGTTAAATCGTGTCATGTTGCATCTCCACCTTGTTCCTTAATTTGTCTTTTTTAGCATGACCAAATATCGGAAATGCATAATAACAATTTTTTGGAAAAAAATAAACAAGGAAAAGAAAGCCATCCACAAACCGAGGTGATCCAATTGGCCGATCCTAACGAACCGCAAGGCTCCGACCAACAAGAAGTCCGGCAGCCTTCCCGCCGGAAGTTTCTCGTCAACGCGGGGTATGCCATCGGCGGCGCCATCGTCGGGGGAGCACTGGTAGGAAGCTTGGCCCGGCGTAATCCGAACACGGCCGCTCCTCCACCGCCCGGCGCCTCTCCCGG
>JAQBPQ010000216.1 GCA_028287445.1 Cohnella sp. | reverse complement strand
CAATGAACCGGAAGTTTCCACCATCCCCCGTAAACTCGTTGATCAGTTCTTCGCCTACCCGGCCGGGCAAATCCGAGGCCACCACGTTCGCACCCTTCTCCGCATAAGCACGAACCAGATGACGTCCTATTCCGCCAGCCGCACCGGTAATCAGAACCGTCTGCCCCTCAAACATACATTCATCCTCCCGTCAGTAGCCGTGAAAGCCGGCTTTCCAGAGTTGTGATCCAGCTCATCGCCAACACGTCCGTCAAGCGCAGCAGCTTCCGGATGCCCTCGATGTCGTGTTTGTCTGTGTGCATGATCCGATTCGCCTCGGCCACGGTGACGCCTGACGCATGGTTTTTCTCGCGGACAATCACATCGCCTGCACATACAATGCCGGGTTCCAGCACCCGGTAATAATATCCGGTTTCTCCGCTCTCCGTGACGAGCAGCGGCAGTTCATCCAAGCCCCACTTCATCGCCAGTTTCCAACAGGGAACCCGGGGCTGGCTGATTTGCACAACAGCCGTTCCCGCCCGAAACACATCGCCGATACACACGTCCGTTTCGGTCCACGATCCGATCGTAAAATTTTCGCCGAAAGCTCCGAATGACAACCGCCGGTTCAGCACCTGCTCCCAATGTGGATAATGTACATGACTGTACACGCAGACGGCTTTGTCCGGACCGCCGTGATGGATCTTATCCGCTTGTTCGTCTCCCGCAAGTCCGGACACGGACAGTTCCACCGAGCCGTCTGTAGACTCTTTGAATATCCCTGACACCGCTTCCTTGCCTTTAAACAAAGAGGACTGTGCACGCCCCCGATTGATAGACAGAAGGGGCAACGAATTCGTCATGATCAACAAATCTTTCACCAAAACGCCTCCCTGTCAACCGCTACGACAGCCTGATTTTTTCAGCTGCGGTAAGACGTCGTCCGCTCACCTGCAGCACAAGCCGGCCGTCTTGAAGACCCCAGATTTCATCGGTGAATTTCTCTGCCAGTTCGATCCGATGAAGCGCCGCGACAACGGTCGTACCGCCATCGGTGCATAACTTCTTCAGCGTGGCCATCATGTCCTCGGCAGAATGCGGATCCAGACCCGACACCGGCTCGTCCGCGAACAGCATGCGCGCTCCGTGTACGAGAGAACGGGCAATCGCGATCCGCTGCCGTTCGCCGCCGCTCATTTTCTCCGCATGCCGATGCGCGTGATCCATCAAACCGACTTTTTCGAGCATGTCCATTCCGCCCATATAATCATCGTTACGCACCATGCCCGTCAATCTTCGCCAAAGAGGCGTCTGTTCGGCGTTGCCGATCAGTACGTTTTTAAGCGCTGTTTTCCGTTCGTACAACAACGGTCTCTGCTCCAAGTAAGCGATCTTCCGGCGGAATTTACGCTTGGCGGCCATCCCAGCCTTTAAAATATCGGTGCCGTCCATCCGATATTCGCCGGACGTCCAACGCTCCCGGAGCGCCAGACAACGCAGAAGTGCCGATTTGCCGCTCCCGCTCGCGCCGACGACCGCCACGAATCGACCAGGCTCAAGCGAAGCGTCGATCCCGTCCAAAATCTTTTTGCCTTCGGGAACTTTCAAGGTCAAACCACGAATGTTGATCATCGACGGGTATGAACTCCTTCACAATCATAATAAATCTAGTTTATTTCATTCAGGAACAGCTTTCCATACGAACAAATGTTTGCTATAATGCAAATAGGAACATACGTTCTAATTCTGCTCTCAAGGTGGGATCAAGCATGGTGAACTGCGAACATATCCGTTATATGGAACCTTCCAGGGGACCCAGGCCGCCAAGGGATTTAACTTTCAAATTTTTCACCGACGGCAAATTGGAGATTATCGACAATGACTCCGGCAATATGATGAACCCCCGCGAGTTAACCGGGGGCAGTTATGACTTCTATGTGCGTCAACGGATCGCCTTCATTAAGCGGGATTTGAACGCCAAGATCTCGAAGTACGCTTAACTCAGGTTGTGAATCCGTTAAGGCAAGTTTTTGTTGATATGGTTAAGACTGGCCGGCCGACGCGCCATTTTATCAAGATTCGGCGTGAGCGGCCGCGCCCGGAACCGGGACTCGTTCCGCTGATCGTCTGCTTTGGTGCTTTTGTTTATGGGCATGCTATCACCTCCCGCCCTTTCCTCACCGGGGAAGGGTTTTCTTTGTAGTTTTTCTCATTCATACCATTTACAAACATATCCCTTCAAGCCATAATGAAAGAACTTATTTAGGGTAATATAGGCATAACATTGATCCCTTATTATAGATGTGCTAGGTCAAGCCTACTTGCAGATCATGAAGGAGATATAAACGTATGAAACAGACCCTCATATTCGACTTAGACGACACATTGATTCACTGCAACAAATATTTTCATTTGATCCTCGATCAATTTGCCGATGAAATGACGACCTGGTATGGTTCTTTCGGCATATCCCAACAAGAAATCATGGATAAACATACTGAAATCGACATCGCGGGCGTTCAACTTCTCGGCTTCAAAAGCGACCATTTCCCGCAATCGTTCGTCGATACGTACCGCTATTTTCAGGCGCTTACCGGCCGTCCTTCCTCTCCTCTGGAGGAAGAACATCTATGGAAGCTTGGCAACAGTGTCTACGAACAGGAGATCGAGCCTTTTCCGTATATGGAGGAAACCCTCGAGCTTCTTTCAAGGGAAGGCCACGAGCTTCATTTGTACACGGGCGGTGAACTTACCATTCAACAACGTAAAATCGATCAAATGAAGCTGCAACATTATTTCGGTAACCGCATTTACATCCGGCAGCATAAAAACTCCGAGGCGCTGGAACAAATCCTCAGCCAAGGCGGATTCGACCGGAACCTCACCTGGATGATCGGCAATTCGCTTCGCACCGACGTCCTGCCTGCCTTGCAGTGCGGGATTCATGCGGTTTATTTGAAACAGGAACGAGAATGGAACTATAATTTGATTCCGATCGATGCGCAGCCGCGCGGGGCTTTTCTTACCCTGCAAGCTCTCCCGGAGGTCCCCCCGGCCATCGACCGATACTTGCTGCGAACCACGGAGCCGTCCGTTATGTCCATCACGAAACCGTCCTGAGAATGTCCTCGGACGCTTTTTTCTATCCGATTCATGCCTCTTGATGACTGATATTCCATTTCATATCATGAGAATTTCCCTAATCTCCTGCTCCGTCAGCGCGGATAATGACTCCTGTCCCGGCTTCACGACTTCGTCGATCAGATTTTTCTTTTTCTGCTGCAGCTCATACATCTTATCTTCGACGGTACCCTCACTCATGAGGCGGATCACTTGCACCACATTCTTCTGTCCGATGCGATGCGCGCGGTCGGCGGCCTGCTGCTCCACGGCGGGATTCCACCACAGGTCGTACAGGATCACGGTATCCGCGCCGGTCAAGTTCAAACCGGTTCCACCGGCTTTTAACGAGAGCAGGAACAAGTCCCTCTCCCCTTCGTTAAATCGGCCGCACAGTTCGACCCGCTCGGCATTCGGGGTATTGCCGTCCAAATAGAAATACGGAACGCCTTGACCGCCCAGCTCCCGCCCGATTAACCCCAGCATCTCGGTAAATTGGGAAAATAGGAGCACTTTCCTTCCGGCGCCGCGGCACTCTTCCAATATTTCCATCAATTGTTCGAACTTGGCCGAGCTTCCGGTGTAGTCTTGCACGAACAGGCCCGGATGGCAGCAGATCTGACGCAGGCGCGTCAAACCCGCCAATATTTTGATGCGGTTCTTCTGAAAGGTTGCCTCATTCAAATGCTTCAACGTTTCTTGTTTAAGCTTGGCCAAATAGGCGGCGTACAGTTTTTTCTGTTCCGGCAGCAGCGCGGACCCTTGGACCGATTCGATCTTGTCCGGCAGTTCCTTCAACACGTCGCTCTTCAACCTGCGAAGCAAAAACGGACGAACCCGTTTGGCTACCGCTTCCCGCGACAATTCGTTAAAAGCCGCCCGGCTGGGAAACAACTCGGGAAACACCGCATCAAAAATGGACCACAGCTCTTCCATGCGATTCTCCACCGGCGTACCTGTCAGTGCAAACCTGTAAACAGCCTGAATTTCCTTCACGGCCTGGGCCGTTTGGGTGGCGTGATTCTTGAAGTATTGCGCCTCGTCTAAGATGAGCGTGTGAAAAGATTGATGGGCATACAGATCGAGATCCCTGCGCAGCAGCTGATAGGAAGTGATCAGAACGTCGGCCGGTCCCGTGTCCCGTATCCTGCGGTTTCGTTCCGTTTTGGTCCCGTCAGCGAGCACTGCCCGAATTTCCGGTGCGAATTTATGCAGCTCATTCCGCCAATTGTACATCAGGGATGTCGGGCAGACGATCAGCGCAGGCTGCTGCCGGTTTCGAATTTCAGGAAGCACGGAAACGAGAAAAGCGATGCTTTGCACGGTTTTACCCAGACCCATGTCGTCCGCCAGGATACCCCCAAAACGGTAATGGGCAAGCGTCTTCAGCCATTGGAAGCCATACGTTTGGTAATCGCGCAGCACCGAAACGAAGCGATCCGGTACCGGAAAATCCAGATGGTCGGGATTCCGCATGTTTTCAAGCAGCTTTCGGAACGCCTTGCCGAGCTTGACCGCTCTTCCGCCCTCGTGGGAGTCCGATAGATGCAGTCCGCGGACGACCGGAAGACGCAATGACGTTCCCGACAAATGTCCGCTGCGGATTCCCACTTCGTTCAGAAATCGGATCATCTCTTGCATCTGTTCGCTTTCGAGCGGCAGCAACGCGCCGTTCGGCAGCCGGTAATATTTGCGTTTCTCTTCGAGGGACTGCAGGAGCTTGCGGATGTCTGAGTGCGGAATGCCTTCCATATCGAACGTAAACTCCAGCCAATCCGTACGTTCATCGACATCCACCAGGACCTTCAAGGGGGCATGTCCGGTATAAAGCCTTGTTTTCACCGCCGAGGTGGCGTAGACCGTCAGCAGCTTTTCCAACAGGGGCACGATGTGGTAAAGAAAATCGTACTCTGCTTCTTCGTTGTCCATGAAATAACCGGCTTCCGTTTTGGAGAACTGCCCTTGCTCCATGAGCTCCAGGATCTGGCGCTCCTTCTCTCCGTCACGCACCAAAATGCGGTCGGACCCGGGAGATCGGCCGGACGTTTCCAATGGATTGATCACCATTTCGCCGTAGTGGAACTCCAGTCCGGCAAGTAGCCTGTCTTTGACGCGGTCCAAAAACAGTTTGGCTTTCAGCGGCGTTTGCAGCATGCGATCCGAGACGGTCTGCGCAACGTGTACGCTTCCCAGCTTCATTAAACCGGGCAAAACCTTCTCGACGAAAGATTCCATCCTTTCCGGCGGAATCCGGACTTGCTGCGTCTGGGACGCTTCAAGCATCCGCTTCAGTTCCGCTAATCGCTTGCACTGTTCGGACGGCAGCCTATACAACTTTCCTTCGAACAGAACGACGCCATACGACTCCATCACCGTGATGTTTTCGAATCCTTGAAGGTCCAATTGATAACCTTCGAGACGGGACTGGTCGAAAGCAAAATGAAGCGGGATCGGTTCATCGGAAAAACGAATCCCGTCGAAAATGCCATCGGCGTGTTCCATTTTGACGGATAAGGCTTCGGCAAGATCAGGCACCAGGCTATCCCAGGACAAAGGGGGAATAAGCAAAGTCCGATCGCCGCTCAGCCGGCGACCGTATCGGGGAGCGCCTTTTGAGTCATCACGGAAGATCTGCTCGTTGCGATAGATTTGGATGAGCCTGCGAATGACCGCGTCATCGGCCGAATGAAAGTTGTGAAGCTCCGGCACATACGCGAAATGCTTCGAAAATACGTAAGCCTCA
>JAQBPQ010000211.1 GCA_028287445.1 Cohnella sp. | reverse complement strand
GAATGAATGAATAAGAAGAAGGAGGATCTCCGATGGGTACTTCGTCTGTAGTGGGAGTTCAGCCTGCAAAGATTAAGAAAAAAGTGAAAAGCTCGTTTTGGAAAATGCGTTGGCAAATTTTTGCCCGGAATAAACTGGTCGTAGTCGGAGGTATCATCGTTCTCATCATTATCTTTACGGCCATACTTGCTCCATTTCTTACCCCTTACAGTTACGATAAAGGGAATTTAATTGACTCGTACAGCAGTCCGAGCATAAAACATTGGTTTGGGACGGATAGCTTGGGGCGGGATGTTCTTAGTCGGATGATTTTCAGCTTGCGAAACGCTTGCATTGTCGGGTTTGGCGCTGAGTTTATTGAACTGACACTCGGGTTATTGATCGGGGCCATTGCAGGCTATGTAGGCGGTAGAACGGACAGCATTCTGATGCGCGTGGTCGATATTGTATACGGCTTTCCGGGTTTTCTGTTGAGTATCATTCTTGTTATTATGTTAGGGCATAACATTTTGGCGGTTCTTATTGCGGTTGCCGCAACAAGCTGGGTTGGGATGGCGAGGGTTGCCCGCGGACAGGTCATGATGGTAAGACAATCCGAATTTGTAGATGCCGCCCGTGCGATGGGCGCCTCCTGGTGGCAAATCTTGCGTCGTTACGTATTACCTAATTCCTTGGGTCCTATAATGGTCGCAGCAACTTTTGGAATCCCTGCCAATATGATGGTGGAATCCGCTTTAAGCTTATTGGGATTAGGGATTCAACCCCCCAATCCGAGTTGGGGAGCCATTATTTCAGAGGGGCAGAAGGCCGTTCTGTCCTACCCATATTTAATAATTTATCCTGCGCTTACATTTGCGATCACATTGCTTTCTTTCACTTACTTGGGAGATGGGCTTCGCGATGTGTTCGATTCAAGGGAAAACTGACAGGATGCGTCTACAGGGAGGTGCTTTGATTGACTGAATTACTAAAAGTTGAAGATCTATGGGTACAATTCACTTCGAAAAGCGGGGTCGTGAAGGCAGTCAATGGCACCCAGTTTACACTGGAGGCCGGCCGCACCATCGGGCTCGTAGGAGAAAGCGGCAGCGGAAAAAGCGTCACGGTAAAATCGATTGCCCGTCTCTTAAGTAAAAATGCAAAAGTGACCAAAGGATCCGTTCAATTTCAAGGTAAAGATTTACTGTCTTTGCCGGAGAAGCAAATGAGAAGAATCCGGGGCCGTGAAATTGGCATGGTGTTTCAGGACCCGAATTTATATATGAATCCGATAATACCGGTTGGCAAGCAGGTCATGGAACCGCTGCTATTCCACGCCATTTGTTCGGAAAAGGAAGCGCAGGAACGGGCAATCGAAATGCTTCGTCAGGTTGGTATACCTAGCCCCAAACAAAGGTTTAAAGAGTATCCTTTTGAATACAGTGGCGGGATGCTGCAGAGGGCATTAATCGCGATGGCGTTAATTGCCAATCCCACGCTGTTAATCGCGGATGAGCCAACAACCTCGCTGGATGTAACCGTCCAGGCGCAAATCTTGTATTTGCTAAAAAAAATGAAAGAAACGCTCAACATGTCAATGATTTTGGTCACCCACGATTTGATCGTTGCCGCTCAAGTATGTGACGAAATTGCCGTCATGTACGGCGGTATGGTGGTTGAAAGGGCTCCTTCTCAAATGTTCATTAAGGGCCCCCGGCACCCTTATGCCATCGGTTTATTAAATTCCACACCGCGGGTTAAAGGGGAAATTGAGCGGTTAAAGCCTATTGAAGGGTCGCCGCCGGATTTGCGCGGCGACTTTCCGAAAGGCTGCTTGTTTGCGCCCCGATGCCCATTCAAAACGACGCAATGTGAAGAAGAACGCCCTCCGCTTCGCGAGGTGGGAAAAAACCACTATGTCGCCTGCTGGGTAGATACAAGAGAGGTGTCGGTATGATTGACAAAGCTCAAGTTCAAGCACGAGCTCAGAACCAGTATTTTGAAATGAAGAATGTTTCGAAAATTTTTAAAACCCGGAACGGTCCTTTAACGGCGGTCGAGGGTGTGGATATGAAGCTGTCCGTAGGCTCGACTTTAGGACTTGTAGGGGAGAGCGGCAGCGGTAAATCGACGGTTGCCCGAATGCTGCTTCGTCTGTTGAAGCCGTCCGGCGGGCAAATTTTGTATGGCGGACAAGATATAACAGAGTGGAAGGACCGCCAGTTGAAGAGCGTCCGCCGTTCGGTGCAGTGGGTTTCGCAGAATCCGGCAGCAGCTTTGTTCCCCAATTTATCTGTGGGTCACAATATTATGGAGCCGTTGCGAACGCACGGAATCGGAACCTCGCGGGAACGCGAGGAGCGTGCCCGTGAGTTGATGCGCCGCGTCGGTATTCCGCAGGAAGGTTTCTATGCGTTTCCGCACGAATTTTCCGGAGGACAGCAACAGCGTATCGTCATCGCGCGGGCATTGGCCGTAAATCCGAAATACATCGTGTTGGATGAGGCGGTTTCCAGTCTGGATGTTTCCGTTCAAGCGCAAATTCTTAACTTGCTGCAGGATTTGCAGGAAGAGATGGGTATGGCCTACTTATTTATATCTCACAATTTGGCTGTCATTCGTCTTGTTTGTGAAGAAGTTGCCGTTATGTTTCTCGGAAGAGTAGTTGAGAGAGGGAAATCTCAGGAAGTATTCTCCAATCCAAGGCATCCTTACACGAAAAAGCTGCTAGCCGCAGTTCCCTCGTTTACGGACGAAGGCGTTGCCCCGCTCAACGAGACCAATTTGCTGCAAGGAGATCCTCCTTCGCCGCTCCATATTCCTTCTGGGTGCTGTTTTCGTACCGGCTGTCCATACGCCACGGAGAAATGCGCGCAAGAACGTCCGGTTTTGCGGCGGGTAGGCAATCAAGAGGCTGCCTGCCATTACGCTGAAGACCTTCCGGAAGCCCGGTAAAACAGAATTATGACCAGAATGAATACCATGACTCAATTAAACGTTGCCATTATTGGCCAAAGCAGAAGGAGAGAGACCATATGAAAAAATTGAAAATCGGTGTAATAGGTGCAGGTTCGATCTCGGAAGTGCATTTCAAAGCCTATATGAACAACCCCGAAGTGGAAATTTACGCGGTATGCGACTTGAACGAACAGCGTGCCAAAGAAAAAGCAGGGACGTATGGAGCATCCAAAATCTTTATCGATTACCGGGAACTGCTCGCACTGCCGGAAATCGACGCCGTCAGCATTTGCACCTGGAACAATTCCCATGCCGAAATCAGCATCGCCGCACTGAACGCAGGCAAGCATGTACTCGTGGAAAAGCCTCTTTGCCAAACAGTCGAACAGGCGCTGCAAGTGGAGGAAGCGGTGAATAAGAACGGTAAAGTGCTGCAGATAGGGTTTGTCCGCCGCTATGGCACGAACACGCAAATTTTGAAACAGTTCATTGACGACGGTCAGCTCGGCGAAATCTACTACGCGAAGGCGACCTGTCTGCGCAGATTAGGTAACCCGGGCGGATGGTTCGCGGATAAGGAACGCTCCGGGGGCGGACCGCTGATCGACCTCGGTGTTCATGTCATTGATATTTGCTGGTACTTGATGGGTAAACCCAAAGTCAAATCGATTTCAGGGAATACCTACAACAAGCTTGGCAACCGCTCCAATGTGAAGAACTTATCGTTCTACAAAGCGGCCGATTACAATGCCGACTTAAATACAGTCGAAGATTGCGCAAATGCCTTAATCCGTTTTGAAAACGGAGCATCACTTATGGTGGATGTCAGCTTCACGCTGCATGCCAAAGAGGACGAACTCAATGTGAAACTGTATGGCGATAAAGGCGGAGCGGAGCTTGAGCCGAATCTGGCTCTCGTTCTGGAGAAGTACGATACAATTCTAAACGCTACCCCTCAGGTCGATAACCTTTCGTTCGATTTTGCCAAAGGGTTCCAGAATGAAATCAACCACTACATCGACAGCATTTTCTGCCGAACTGAAACGAGAAGCCCCGTCGCAGACGGTGTGGAGATAATGAAGATTCTCTGCGGCATTTACGAATCCGCTGAAAAGGGCTGCGAAGTCCGGTTTTGAACGATCTTTAAACCGTTGAGACAGCCTGGAGGAAGATATCCTGAAAGCGTACAGTTCATAAACCGTTATCTGAAAGGAACTGGGACCGAAATCCATGAAGAAAAGGATGACTGGCGTGACTACATTGTTTAATAAAAGTGGAATTATCGTTTCCTGTCAGGCATTGCCGGATGAACCGCTTTACGGCGATCAGATGATGGTGCGTATGGCTCAAGCGGCCCAGCAGGGCGGAGCCATCGGCATCCGGACGAACGGCTTTGAAGATATCAAAGCGATCAAACGGGCGGTTCCCTTGCCGGTTATCGGCTTGATCAAACGCGCTATTCCCAGGTCGGACATTTTTATAACACCGACGATGGAAGAAGTGGAAGCGATACTGGATGCAGGAGCAGATATTGTCGCGCTTGATGTAACCGACCGTGAAAACCGGCACGAGCAGGTACTTGTCATGTTGGAACGAATCCACCGTCGCGGTGCGCTCGCGATGGCCGATATTTCCACTTATGCCGAAGGAATTGCCGCGGAGCGAATGGGATTTGATTTTGTGTCAACCACATTGTCCGGCTATACGTCGTACAGTCCGCAGCAAGAAGAGCCCGATCTGGACCTGGTTCGAATGCTGGGCGCAAAACTCAAGCTTCCCTTAGTGGCGGAGGGGAGGATTTGGCGCCCACAGGATGCGGTGAACGCAATGGAAGCGGGCGCAAAGTACGTTGTTGTCGGCAGCGCCATCACCCGTCCCCAATTGATCACTACTAAATATACATCGTACGTCTCGGATTGGCTGGATAAGAAGAAAGACAATGCAGTCTGATTGAAAAGTAAATCGAACAATTATACGATATGAAGTGGGAGGGATAATCGCCGTTGGAGCGGGAAATGAAAGCTGGGCATTGAACCTGCGTGGCCCCGCGTCCACTCGGTTTGATAGAATCCCCGATCGACCAGAAGGAGGAAGTCAGGATGAAAACAAGCTTGAGCATTTGGAGCGTTCACAAATATATGTATAACAAAACTATGGATAACTCGTCTTTTATCGATTTCGTTGCCACTACGGGAGCCAAAGGCGTGGAGCTGTTAAGCGTTTTTTGGGAAGAGGGCGATGCGGAGCGAGTGAAGGATGCGCTGGCACGCAACAATTTGAAGCTGGCCTGCTTTGGCGCTTGCAACAATCTGGCAGTTTCCGATCCGGCCAAACGCAGGGAGCAGGTCCGTGATATTACTGAATCGGTGGATCGGGCAGCTCTTTTCGGAGCCAAAGTGGTCCGCGTGTTCTCAGGTGATAAGGAAGCGGATATTACCTATGATCAGGCAAAGGCTTGGATTATTGAAGGCTTGCGGGAAGCGGTTAAGTATGCAGAGAGCAAAGGGATTGTCCTTTGCTTGGAAAACCACGGTCATTTTGCAGGAAAAGCGGAACAGGTGACGGAAGTGATCGGGGAAGTGGACTCATCCGCACTCCGCAGCACATTCGATACGGGGAACTTTCTGCTTGTGGATGAAAATCCGAACGACGCGATCGTGAAGCTTATGCCATACATCTCACATGTCCATTTCAAAGACTTCAGCATTGCAGAGGAAAGCCTCGAGGGTACAACTTATACCTCGAATGCCGGCATACATTATACCGGTGAGGTACCTGGCGAAGGTATCGTGGATTTGCCCCGCCTGCTCGGCGAACTGAGCGTATCCGGTTATGAAGGTTGGTTGTCGGTCGAATATGAGGGGAACGAAGAGCAAAAAGAAGGCTCCATCCGTTCCATTCGCAATTTGGAACACATTCTCAGCAATTTGAGGGAAAGGCATGCTTGATAAAGCAACCGCGCCGGCTGTAATCGGTGTCGATATCGGCGGCACCAAAATTAACGTGGGCCTGATTTCACGGGAAGGGCATGTCCTGATCCAGCAAACGATGCCTGCTATGGCGGAGGAAAGGCGCGTCATGGAACAGGCAATCGAGGGAATAGACAGCGTCATGCATGAAGCGAAAAGCGGGTATGCGGAATATCGGATAGCGGGAATCGGTATCGGCAGCGCAGGCCAGATCGATTTTAGCCGCGGCTATGTCTATTATGCAAGCAGTCTCATTCCCGGTTACACGGGTACCCGGATCCGGGATATTGTTAAAAATCGGTATCGATTGCCCGTGTTTGTTGATAACGACGTGAATGTATTGGCGCTCGCGGAAGCCCGTTTCGGCGCCGGAAAGGACGCCAAGCATATTTTGTGCTTGGCGCTCGGAACGGGAGTTGGCGGCGCGATCATAACCGATGGGAAGCTGTTGCATGGAGCAAACGGCGGAGCGGGGGAAATCGGCCATATGTCGGTGGATTTTAGGGGTCCTCGCTGCATTTGCGGAAACTATGGATGCTTGGAGCTTTATGCTTCCGGTACCGGCATTGCCAGACTGTATCATGAAAAGCTGGCGTTATCCATCGTCGGCGAAAATCCAAATAAAGGTTCCCTTTCCGCCATAGAGGTTGCTGCGCGATGGCTGCAGGGTGAAACGGCCGCGACGCAGGTGATGGAAGAAGCCATAGCCGCCCTGGGGGCTGCAGTCGCAAGCCTGATTCACTCACTCAATCCGCAAAAAGTAGTCATAGGCGGGGGAGTGGCGGAAATCGGCGAACCCTTGTTCAGACGTCTTATTGAGGTGGTCGACCGGCGTACGATGCCTTCGATGCGCAAAGCGGCGGACATCGTCCCAGCAGTCATGGGGAATCGCAGCGGTATGGTTGGTGCAGCCATGCAAGTTTGGGAATATGGGAGCGGGAAATGAGGGATGAAGAAAATAGCGACAGGAATTGGGTTTCTCGGGGCGGGTGCGATCATGCGTAATGGGTCAACCTGCATTCCCGAAAATCTGTAACGATGAAAGCTAATAATCCGTTGATACATAAGGGTTTATCGTCGTTTTTTGTTGCTATTTTGCTCGTTACGTGTTATATTTAACGTAACGAGGAATGGGGCGAATATGTGGCTGCAATTGTATATCAAACAGATAAAAGAACGGGAATTACCTACGCCTACCAATCTATTTCTCATTGGGACAAAGAAAAAAAACAATCTCGGGCTAAACGTACACTCATTGGTAGAGTAGATCCTGTAAGTGGTGAAATTATCCCCACTAGAAAGAAAACGGTAGCAGACGTCGCGGAGCCTATGAAGCGTGGACCTGTTTCAACCACGCATGTATCCCGCCACTTTTATGGAGCCACATATCTCTTCGATGCGATCGGTAACAAAATGGGGATTACAGATGACCTCAAGAAGTGTTTCCCTGATACATACAAGCAAATCCTTTCTATCGCCTATTATTTGATCTTGGAGGACAAAAGTCCGCTAAGTCGCTTTTCGAGATGGGCAGCCCTTCACAAGCACCCTTATGATCAAGACATTCCCTCTCAACGAAGCAGTGAGTTGTTTGCATCCATCACAGAAGAAGAGCGGTACAGCTTTTTTCGCTTACAAGGGAAAAGACGCGCCGAAAAAGAATATTGGGCATACGATACGACATCGATATCCAGCTATTCTCAGAGTCTAAAGCAAGTGCGTTATGGAATGAATAAGGAAGACGATCATCTTCCGCAGATCAATCTGGCGCTGCTGTTTGGCGAGCAATCCAATCTTCCCTTCTATTATAGAAAACTAGCCGGTAACATAGCCGATGTGAAGACGGTCAAGAACCTGATCGCTGACATGGACTTTCTAGGCTACAAGAAAATCAAGTTGGTCATGGATCGCGGTTTCTACAGTGAAGATAACATCAATGAGTTGTATCAGAACAACTTGAAGTTTCTAATCGCCACTAAGCTATCTTTGAAATTTGTAAAAACAGAACTGGATCAAGTGAGAGATTCTCTACGGTCATGGACAAACTACAGCCAGAAATATGAACTATACGCATGTGCGAGAAAGATCGACTGGTCTTATTCACAGAACAGACCCTATAAGGGGGACACGCTCAAAGGCGAACGCCGCATGTATTTGCATCTTTATTTCAACAGTGAAAGAGCAATGGAGGATGAGAAAGAGCTTAATTCACGTCTTAGCGCACTTCAAGAAGAGATTGAAAGCGGCAAAAGAAGTGCTGAAAATGAGAAGAGTTATGCCAAATACTTTGATATCAAAACGACGCCCGTTCGTGGCACAAAAGCCACTGCTAAACAGAAAGCGATGGACGAAGCCAAGATGAATTATGGCTATTTCGCTCTCATTAGCAATGAAATTAACGATCCGATTAAAGCACTTGAAGTTTATCGCAACAAGGATCTTGTCGAAAAGGCATTTGGTAACCTTAAAGAACGCTTAAATCTGCGTCGCTTATCTGTTTCTTCTGATGCTAGTCTTGACGGTAAACTATTTGTGGAGTTCATTGCATTAATTTATCTTTCTTATCTGAAAAAGCAGATGCAAGATCAAGATTTGTTTAAAACTTATACGATGCAGCGGCTTCTTGATGATCTCGATATCATTGAGTGCTTTGAACAGCCAGGCGCTCAGATCCGCATAGGAGAGGTCACTAAGCGGCAAGCGGCACTTTATGAGAAGATAGGCATTTCGCCACCAACCTCGTTACAGTAGCTTCGGGAATGCAGGAGAGAAGGTCTTCCCGACCGAGCGTCGTCTGCTTAAGATTATACGACCTGTAGCGAAAATAGTTACCGGAGGACTTGAACTGCCTGACGATAACGTGATGAATAGTATTGAGAAATTTGTTCGGGAACTAGAGGAATTACAAAAAATGATTGTGGATCCTGTGGTTACATCGGTCCGATTAGTTATCAATCCAGAAAAAATGGTCATCGCTGAAGCGAGGCGATCGTTTACTTATTTGAACCTATTCGGATTCAATACAGATGCGATTGTGATTAATCGTGTTCTGCCTGCCGAGGCGGGAACGGGTTACTGGTCGACATGGCGTGACATTCATGCGAAATACGAAGAAGAAATTAATTCTTGCTTTAGTCCACTACCCATTATACGAATCCCTATGATGGAATCTGAAGTAGTCGGATTATCAATGCTCGAACGAATCGGTGATGCGGCATTTACTGATCTAGATTCAGCAGCGGTACTGTACCACGGCAGAATTCAAGAGATATATAAGGATGGAAATGCTTATTGTTTAGATCTTGAACTGCCTTTTGTAGAAAAGGATCAGCTTCAGCTTAGTCAAAAGGGTGATGAATTGACCGTACAGGCGGGTCCTTACAAGCGCAAGGTTCTGCTGCCGCGGAATTTGTTGGGGCTTCCAATTGCCGGAGCACGCTTTACTGGTCAAAAGCTTTCGATCCGTTTTGGTGAAAGGGCGTCGACAAACGAAAAGAAAGGAGGAAAAGAAAATGAATCATGAACCAGAGAAAACAATTCTCGACAAAATTTTAGAACTCCAAGAGACGAT
>JAQBPQ010000208.1 GCA_028287445.1 Cohnella sp. | reverse complement strand
TGCGCGTTTTAAATATACGATCGACGACCGGGGAATCGATTGGTTCATGAACGAACTACACGTAAGGCTGGGCTGGAAACTCGAGGAAGCGCGCCCCTACGTTTTTAAAGATAATGGAGACCGCTACGGCTGGATTAAAGGCAGCAACGGCAAATGGCACCTCACTCTCTTCATCATGAACGGTCGGATAATAAACGAGGACAATTATCCACTGATGACCGGTCTGCGAGAAATTGCCAAGATTCATACCGGAGATTTCCGGCTTACTCCGAACCAGAACCTGATCATCGGCAACGTGACCAGCCAGAGAAAGCGCAAGATGGAAGAATTGATTAAAGAGTACGCTCTCACCGATGGATTACACCATTCCGCCTTGCGGAGGAACTCCATGGCCTGCGTGGCTCTGCCCACCTGCGGGTTGGCGATGGCCGAATCGGAACGTTATCTTCCCTCATTACTGGAGAAGATGGAGTCAATCTTGGAGGAGGTTGGCTTACGAGAAGAGGAGATAATCATTCGCATGACAGGGTGTCCTAATGGATGCGCCCGGCCGTTTCTAGGCGAGATCGCGCTTACCGGCAAGGCCCCCGGCAAATACAATTTGTACCTGGGTGCCGGTTTTGCCGGAGACCGGCTGAACAAGCTTTACCGGGAAAATATCGGCGAAGAAGAGATCCTGAACACACTGCAACCGATTATTCATCGATATGCGCAAGAACGGCAGGAAGGCGAGCATTTCGGTGATTTTGTCATCCGTGCAGGTTTTATCAAAGAGGTTCGTTCGGGCCTGGATTTTCATAGTTAACGGCTATTAAAAAGCGCAGCACTTTCCAAAGTGGAAAGTGCTTTTTTGCTGTCCATGACGCTGTTGTAAAAGTTATCGTGTTGCATAAATCTTCTCTCGTTGCGGGATTCTATATTTTCATGGAGACTCTTACCCTTTGTCCGTTAATTTCTTCATATACGTCTCGATCAGTATATCAAGCAACAGGACAAGAGGAGTTCGGGGAGTGATATCGTAACCGGAAAACGACGATGTTGGCACTCGGGTGCTGATGTTGTAATGCGTGAGCTGTGAGAGGGTGCTTTCGGCGGCATTTGTGACCGAGAACAGACGGGCACCGGTGAAACGAAGTTTTTGCGCGGCTTTCACCAGGGTTTGCGTCTCACCGCTCATGGAAATGAAAAGAACAACATCATTATCGTGCAACAAACTCGGTAGTAGGTCGATGATATGTGATTCATACACGTACATAGTTTGCTTTTGAATTTGAATCAAACGTTTGCCGATGTATTCGCCAAGCCCTTTCGTCAACCCCACGGATACAACCACAACCATTTTCGCCTGAAGCATGATCTGAGCCATACGTTCCAGTTGCTTATGATCGATGCTGTCGAGTGATTCATGCAGATGATGAACGTACTTCGTTACAAGATCATCTTCTTTAAGCGTATTGCCCGGATCAAGAGAGCGGAGTATGAAGCTGAGTTCTGCAAAACCCTCAAGGCCGAGTTTTTTGCAGGTCCGTATTACAGTCGTCGTCGACACGTTGACCGCCCGGGCCATTTGAACAAGGTTCTGCTGTTTTGCGGTCTGAAAATGATTGTCTATATAATACACGACATGTTTTTCCGAGTCGCTGAGGCTATTCAACTTAGGCGCAAACCTTTCCAGTACTTTTCCCATCTTTCATTTCCTCCGGTTACTGCTGATTTCCTCGGTGTTCTTTCTTGTACAAATATACATGATCCGTACACTTTAACAAAAACCAATCTTATAAAATGGACATGTGGAAATGAAAGCGGTTTTGAAACACGGTGAACCATGAAAGAGGGTTTGTAAAATGGAACTTCAAAAAATGACGAATAAGCAATTGCTGTTTTTAGATGTCGACTGGTCGAGCAAAGAGGAGATTATCGACCACTTGGTGGATGCCCTCGAGAGATCAGGGGTCGTCACGTCGAAAGAGGGATTCAAGCAAGTCGTATTGGAGCGGGAGAACCATTCACCAACCGGTTTGGAAAAGGGGCTGGCCATCCCGCACGGCAAGTCCGGGTTGGTGACTGAGGCTAAGGTCGCTGTCGCGCGCTTAAAGAATCCGATCAGCGGATGGAGATCTATAGATCCCGCCAACAAAGTGGATCTGGTGTTTTTACTGGCCATCCCTGAGACAGAAGCAGGCTCGACACACGTGAAGCTGCTATCTCAGCTGTCCAGGCGTTTGATGGACGAGTCCTACCGAGAGGGTTTATATGCGGCCAAGACGCCGGAGAGCTTTATGGCCAGCTTGGATAACGTGAACGGAACCCAATCAGACACAGCCGCTCAAAGTCCCGGGAAGACGGTATTGGCGGTAACAGCCTGTGCAGCGGGTATTGCCCATACATTCATGGCAGCCGAGGCGCTTGAGAAAGCCGGCCGGGAACTGGGTTTGAACGTACTCGTGGAAAAGCAAGGGGCGAACGGCATTGAAGATCGCCACACACGGAACTTAATTGAGAAGGCAGACGCCATATTATTTGCTGTGGATACGAAAGTCAAGGAGCGTAACCGCTTCGCAGGCAAGCCTTTCATCGAGGTCAAAGTTGCCGAACCGCTTCGGCGTGCCAAGGAACTGTTGACAGAGGCACTCGAGCACCCGGTCGGCGTCGTGGAAGGCGAGCAGGAAGATCATGCGGCGGAACCGCACGGCCGGACTAAGGGGTTTAAGGGAATGCTAAGCGAGATGACACAAGCCGTCATGACCGGCATCTCGTATATGATCCCGGTCCTCGTGTCTGCCGGCCTGATGCTTGGTATCGCCAAACTCACCTGGATGTATGCACTTGGTCTGGATATTAATGACATTGGGAATGCGCGGTACATGACGGCGGGCGGGATCACGGAATTTCTATACAACCTCAATGCCTTTGGCAACCTTATCTTCAGATTTCTCTACCCGGTCTTCGGCATGTTTGTGGCGTACTCACTGGCAGATCGTGTCGGGATTGTGCCCGGATTGCTCGGCGGCGTGTTTGCAGGCGGTCTGCATTATACGATCTGGGGTGTGAAGGATGGCGTGCCCAGCGGCTTTCTGGGGGTACTGGTGCTTGGCTTGGCTGCTGGGTACATCGCACGTTTTTTGAGCCGGACCATCCGGCTGCCTAAGAACTTTGCGGCGATGAAGCCGATGCTCTTGATCCCGGGGATTAGCGTTCTCATAATTTTTCTGCTCAACCAATATGTGGTGGATCCGTTCTTCAGCCAATTGAACCAATGGATGGCAAACGCCATCAAAAGCATGACCGGCACCGGTTCACTTACGTTATCCGCCATCATTGCTGCGGCAACCGCGTTTGATCTGGGCGGGCCGATCAATAAAGCGGCAGGAGCGATCGCCATCGGCTTGGCAGCGGACCATATTTTCCCACTGACACCGCGGGTACTGGCCATCGTTATTCCTCCATTGGGAATCGGCCTGGCCACGATTATTGACCGGTTTGTCGTCGGTCGTCGCGTGTTCAGCCAAGATCTTCGGATTGCGGGGAGTACCTCTTTCCTGCTCGGTTTCTTGGCGATCTCAGAAGGAGCAATCCCCTTCATGCTGCGGAACCCGCTGTTAACGATTCCCATCAACATCATCGGCGCAATCGTCGGCTCATGTACAGCCGTTGCGCTTGGCGCCGTTCAATGGTATCCGCTGCCCGCCATTTGGGGCTGGCCGCTGGTCGAACACTTTTCAGCTTATTTCACCGGCTTGATTGTGGGTGTAGCGATCATCGCATTTGCGAACATCTTCTTTCGTTACGCGGACATCAAACGAAAAGAAAGCCGCGGTGAATCAATACTATAACGATTCAAGGCTGTGCCGGGCATGATCAGCAGGCGCAGCCTTTCTAACTAGATGGAGGCAACGGTTATGAACCGGAAATCTAAAGTACATGTCGTACCTCACTCGCACTGGGATAGAGAATGGTATTTTACGATTGAAGATTCCAATGTCATTCTCGTTGAAAATCTCGACCGGCTTCTTGACGTCATGGAACACGACTCGTCCTACAAATCCTATGTATTTGACGCCCAGGCCTCAGTCATCGAAGCCTATCTGACCATTCGCCCGGAGAACAAAGAACGGCTGAAGGCGCTGATCGAATCACGGAGAATCCTGGTTGGGCCTTGGTATACGCAGACCGACACACTCCTTGTTCGCACGGAGTCCGTTATCCGTAACTTGCTGTATGGTGTCAGAAGCGCCAAATCGATGGGACATTCGATGCAGGTGGGATATTTACCGGACATTTTTGGCCAGAATGGGTACTTGCCATCGATCTTCCGTCAGTTCGGCATTGAGCATAGTGTGCTGCAGCGAGGCGTATATACGGACCAGGTCAACAAAGACTTGAATTTTTGCTGGAGATCACCTGACGGTGAACAAGTAAAAACGAACTATATGTTCTTCGGTTATGGCCCGGGCAAATTTTTGCAGGCTTCGGAATCTTATTTCCATGAGCGGCTTCAACCGATCTTGGAAACATTGGAGGAGTTGAACCAGTCCACCAACCAAATCCTTTTACCGGCTGGCGGAGACCAAGTGCTCGTTCGGGAACATTTTCCACAGACCATCGATTGGTTGAACCAATATGACAAGGGTCGTGAATATGTTCTTTCGGACTTTGAGACTTTTATGAATGAGGTTTGGGCTGCGCCGTCCTTTGACAATACAATATCAGGGGAGCTGATCGCGAGCCAAAAATCACGGATCCACAGCACCATTCGATCACACCGTATCGATATTAAACAGCATAATTACCAAGCGGAACATAAAATGCTTGATCTGCTTGAACCGCTGGCTTGTATCGCCTACTCACTTGGACTCAAGTATCCGAAGAAATGGATCGATCACATTTGGAAGCAGCTGTTCGACGTACATGCCCATGATTCAATCGGAGGCTGCAACTCGGATGACACGAATCGCAGCATCGAGATGCGGCTCACGCAGGCTGAGCGCGTCATCAATGGATTAACCAACGTATTGAAAAAGCAAATCGCTCGTGCTGTATCAAAGGAAAGCCACGGTAGCGATATCGCATTGGCGTTTAACTTTTTGCCTCGCGAACAAGATTCGTTGAAACGATTTGCTTTGTTCACGAACTCGGAGCAGGTTTCATTGGTGGATACGGACGGGCGAGTTCTTCCTTCGACGGTTTTACACCAGGATTATATCGGCGGCGGCAAACGGGTCATCGTGACTGCCGAAGGTGAGAAAGAGGTGCAGGTTCCGGGTTATTATCGAACGGAGCTCTTTGCGAAAGTCTGCACACCGGCTCTTGGCTACACGACGCTCAGAGTAGTCGAGGGGAAGCAAACGAATAATCGGACAGCCATAGAGGCGACTGAAATCCAGAACGATCGCTATCGCCTGGAGTGGAATGACGGAGCAGTTGTTCTGGAAGATCGATCAAATGGAAACAAGCTGCAACCCGGCATGCGCTTTGAAGACGTTGCCGACAACGGCGACTCCTACGACTTTTCGCCGTGGGAAGGGGATTCGCCAATCTACAGTGCCGGTTGTGAGCTAGTGGAAGTTAGGCAAGGAGAACTCAGCCAGACCCTTACCGTTCGGCATCGGATGCAGGTGCCTTCTGATATGGAGCAACGAAGACAGCACCATGCATCGCAGGAACTTTCCATCGAGACGGTGTTTGAGCTGAGAAAAGGAGAGAATTTTGTTCGGTTAGAACACTCGATGCACAATGCAGCATGCGATCATCGCGTCCGCGTTTTGTACCGCCACAAGGCCAATCATACATGGGCCGACCAAGGGTTTACGGCGCTGCGTCGCGAGAAAGTCAATCCCCGCATGCAGGGTTGGAAAGAGGAAGGATTCGTCGAAGCGCCGGTATCCATTTACCCCCTTGAAAACTACGTTGTTGCGGAAGGGGAGACCGGACAACTGGGTCTGATCACACAGGGCATTAAGGAATATGAACTGTTGGATGAGGAGCTGGCGCTTACTCTCTTTCGGAGTGTGGGGTTGCTTGGCCGCGATGATCTTGCTTGGAGGCCGGGACGAGCTTCGGGTATCAACAACAAGATCGTCGAAACTCCCGATGCCCAATTGCAGAAGAAACTGACGTTTCGTTATGCCCTTCACATCTCCAGCGATGAGTTCGAACCCAAAGCATGGAACGCTTTAACCGAGAGATACGTTGAACATGGCGCCACCTATCAACTGCAAACGCTGAATACGTTCGAAGAGCGGTTGGAACGATTTGAGCTTCCACAGCCCATTGAGACAGCGCCCGCTGAGTTCTCTCTCTTGTCTGTAGAAGGAGAAGCATTCGTCTCCTGCACCAAACTCTCTGAAGATGGAGATGGCATTATCGTCCGATTATTCAACCCATCTGAGGCAGAACTATCCATCTTGGTTCATTCAGATACCTTCAGTCATGTAGAACAGGTAACGCTGGCAGAAGGGGAAATAGAACAGAATGACAATAAAATCAAGGCTAAAGGTTATGTGACTCTCAAATTCTCACGCTGAGGAATGACATTCATGAACAAACATCAGTTATTTGAACGTCTTAAACAAAAAACAGCGCTCATCTATGGAGCAGAACAGGGTGAACGGGCGCTGGAAGGGCTGCATCAGCTCGTCGATCGCTGGGAGAATGTCGATTGGAAGCAGAATTCGCCTTTAACGGAAAAAAACGTTTACCTCATCATTTATGGTGATGCGATCTCAACGCCCGGGGAAGCACCGCTTCGGACACTCCATCGTTTTTTAAAAAAACATGTGGATGGAACGGTCACCGACATCCATCTGCTTCCCATGTTCCCATATACATCAGACGATGGATTCTCGGTGACGGACTACCGTGCCGTCAATCCGGAATACGGGGATTGGGAGGACATCAAACGGTTTTCGGCCGACTATCGCCTAATGTTCGATTTCGTAGCGAACCATATCTCGAAGTCAAGTGAATGGTTCCAAGGTTATTTGAACAACGATGAGCATTACTCGCAGTATTTCATTCCTCAAGATGAAGGATTCGATACTTCGAATGTGATCCGTCCGCGCACTACCCCGCTGTTCCACGAGTACGAAGGGTGCTGCGGTTGCAAGACAGCTTGGACAACATTTAGCGAGGATCAAGTCGATGTCAATATCGCCTATATTCCGGTTTTTTGGGAGATGAGCGATATATTGCTTGACTACGCGTATCGCGGCGCATCCTCAATTCGGCTGGATGCGATCGGTTTCCTGTGGAAACAGTCCGGTACAACGTGCATGCATCTGCCCGAGACACATGCGATTATTTCAGTTTGGCGTGATTTGCTCGATTATTTAAAACCGGGCACGCAGATCATCACAGAGACGAACGTGCCGCACGAAGAGAATATCAGCTACTTCGGCGATGGCACGGATGAGGCTAACCAAGTGTATCAATTCTCGCTTCCGCCTCTTGTTCTCTTCACTTTCACGACTCAGGATGCTTCGAAGCTGTCAGCATGGGCCAAAGGCATTGACCCTATATCGGACAAGGCTACCTACTTCAATTTTCTAGCATCGCATGACGGGATTGGTATGCGGCCGACAGAAGGGTTGTTGAGTCAGGACGAGCGCCAGCTCCTGGTGGACAAAGTCTTGGCCAATGGAGGTCGCGTTTCTTATAAAACAAATCCAGATGGAACACAGACGGTTTATGAGCTCAACATCAACTATTTGGATGCCCTCGTTAATCAAGACGAGCAAGACGATGAAGCCCTTACCGCGCAAAAAGCGCTCGCAGCGCACAGCATTCTGTGTTCAATCATGGGGGTGCCGGCGATTTACTACCACTCCCTGTTCGGGTCTTCAAACGATTATGGAGGCTTGGAAGAGAGCGGAATCAACCGCCGGATCAATCGAGAGAAGCTGGATGCTGCAGCTCTCGAGCAAGAGCTTCATTCCGTGAAACGGCGACGTATGATCTTTGAAGGATTGCGCCGCATGATTAAGGTGCGTCAGGCTACGAACGCTTTCTCACCTTATGCAGACCAGCAAGTGCTGGAGTTCGATAAGCGCGTGTTCGCCATTCGACGGAAGAACCTTGAGACAGAATGCGCTGTCGTTGCGCTGGCCAATGTGACCAACAAGCCCGTTCACCTGAACACCAACATCAGCGGGAAGGAGCTGCTTACTTCTAAACAAGTCTCTGGAACGATCGAATTAGGTCCGTACGGATACGCCTGGATAGAGGAGCCATGATGCTTTTTTGAAAATTGCGGTTACACTATTCAGAAACTTAGGAGGAAAAAAGATGTATACAAAAAAAGTGACGATTATAAATGAAGAGGGTATGCATATGCGACCAGCACAGTTGCTAACGGAGAAAGCGGGCCAATTTTCTTCCGAAATCACCATACATGCAGACGAAGGCCAAGCCGCAGATGCGAAGAGTATACTTGGTCTTATGTCGCTTGGCTTGGACAAGGGTACTGTCGTCACTCTTACCGCGGAAGGCGGCGATGAGAAGGAAGCGGTGGAAACCTTGGCGAAGATGTTTGATCAAGGGTTCGGTGAGCTGTAATGTGTCCTGTCAACTTTCACGAGAAGCGGATCACGGGAATAGGAGTGTCGGAAGGCGTACGCTTCGGACATGCCTTCCTGTATGCTCAGCCTGCCGCACACATATCCTTTCCGCAGCAGATTGAAGCGGACCACGTGGAGATGGAGCTTGAACGGCTAACTTCCGCTAAAGCCCAATCTTTATCCGAGCTGGACCTTATTATCGAGAAATCGAAAGAATCGTTAGGTGACGAGAAAACCGTTATCATCCAAGGGCAGCGAAGCTTTCTGAACGATCCGGCTTTTTACGGGGATATTGTTAATCACGTTAAGAAAAAATATCTCTCCCCCGAAAAAGCGGTGCAAACCGTTGTTGATAAGCTCACGGCCGTGTTTGAGAAAATGAACAACGCCTATCTGAAAGAACGCGTGCATGACGTGAAGGACGTGGCCGAGCGCCTGATGTCACATTTGCAACAAAGATCTTATCCGGATTTAACACAAATGACGGAACCGGCGATTCTGATCGCTGACGATCTGACACCTTCGGTCACGGTACAACTGGACCGCCGCTATGTTCTCGGATTCGTCACTCGATACGGCGGCGAGACGACCCATACGGCTATTCTTTCCCGCTCCCTCGGCATTCCTGCCGTCGTAGGAGCCGGGTTGCCCATTGCCCAAATTCAAAATGGGGATAACCTCATTATCGACGGGGAACTCGGCTTATGCATTATCAACCCTGACCCGGATACGACGGAGAAGTACCGTGCTAAACTGCAGGAAGAGCAGCGGTTCTCCGAGCGGCTATCCGCATTTAAGCAAGGACCTGCCCATACGGCCGACGGCCAGGAGGTGCTGCTTGCCGTCAATATGGGTATGCCGGAAGAAATGCGCGAAGGCTTTGTTGACGAGGCACACGGAATCGGTCTGTTCCGAACCGAATTTCTGTTCATGCATACGGATCATTTCCCAACGGAAGAAGAGCAGTTCGTTGCCTACAAGAAAGTGCTCGAGGATTGGCAGGGCAAGCCGGTGGTCATCCGTACACTGGACATCGGCGGTGACAAAGAGCTATCTTATTGGCAGCTGCCTATAGAAAGCAACCCGTTCCTGGGCATGCGCGCCATCCGATTATCCCTTCAAGAACAGGGAATGTTCAAAACCCAATTGCGGGCCATTTTACGGGCAAGTGCTTTCGGCAGCGCAAAGATCATGTTTCCGATGGTAACGACGATACAGGAGCTGCGGCAGGCTAAGGCCATTACAGATGAAGTGAAAACGGGTCTCCGCACTGAAAATATCCCCTTCGACGAAAAATTGGAAATCGGCATTATGGCGGAAGTGCCGTCTGTCATCCAACTGGCCGATCGGTTCGCCAAAGAAGTCGATTTCTTCAGCATCGGAACCAACGATTTGGTTCAGTACACGCTCGCTGTCGACCGTATGAACGAAAAAGTCGCGCATCTATATGATTATTTTCATCCCGCTGTACTTCGTTCCATAAATTCGCTTATTCAGGCCGCTCATCGGGAAGGCAAATGGGTCGGCATGTGCGGCAAGATGGCTGGCGATGTCATGGCCGCTCCTCTTCTACTAGCTATGGGGCTCGACGAATGGAGTATGGATGCCACTTCGTTAGCTAAGCAGAAGTATAGGTTGATCTCTCTTACCAGGAGTGAATCCCGGTTATTGTTAAGTAAGGTCCTAGACATGGATACGGCTGAAGAGGTTCGCTTGGCAGTCGGGAACTTTCATTTGTAAATGAAGGGGAAAATGAAATGAATGTCGTCATTGCGATCGATTCATTCAAAGGCAGCATCACGTCAATAGAGGCGAGCAAGGAGATTGAGCTTGGTATTATGGATGTGTATCCCGATGCAAATGTAATGTCCCTTCCGCTCGCTGACGGAGGGGAAGGGACAGTCGAAGCTCTCGTATTTGCAGCCGACGGGCGCATCAGATCCGTTCACGTTACAGGCCCACTTGGGCTGCAGGTCCAAGCATCCTACGGTATTTTAATGGACGGCAAAACTGCGGTTATTGAAGTGGCGGCCGCCTGCGGGCTGCCGCTTGTTCCCGCCCAAAGCAGGAATCCGCTCTTCACGACAACCTACGGGGTGGGTGAACTTATACTCGACGCCATACAGCATGGTTGCCGGGAGTTTATTATTGGGCTCGGCGGGAGTGCAACGAACGATGCAGGTATTGGCATGCTTCAAGCACTGGGTTACCGGTTCACGGACGAAGAGGGAAAGGTAGTCGGCCGAGGTGGGGAGGCTTTACTGCGAGTCCGCGGTGTGGATACGACCCATGTTTCGCAACAGCTTGAACAATGCACATTCAAGATCGCTTGCGACGTGCACAATCCGCTATACGGGCCGGACGGAGCTGCTTATGTATTCGCGCCGCAGAAGGGAGCGGATCCGGAGATGGTGAAGACTCTCGACGAAGCGTTATCAGGTTTCGCCGGCGTGGTCCAGCAGGAACTGGGCAAAGATATTCAGCACATCCCCGGAGCGGGGGCCGCTGGCGGATTGGGTGCTGCATTTGCCGGTTTTTTGCAGGGACAGCTTCAATCGGGCATCGGGTTAGTTCTTGATACGATCCATCTCGAGGAAAAGATGGATGGAGTTGATTTCGTTATAACCGGAGAAGGAAAACTGGATGGACAAACGTCCATGGGCAAAGCTCCTCTTGGGGTTGTCCAGATTGCCCAAAAGCACGGAATACCGGTTATCGCTCTGGCCGGTGGGGTATCCAAAGAGGCTTCTGATCTGAACGAACTCGGCATCACCGCCTATTTTCCCGTTGTAAGTGGCCCCATGCCGCTTGAACAGGCTATGAAACCAGTTGAGACCTTGTATAATCTAAGGCGCACCGTCCAACAGTTATTCAGATTGATTCGAGCGACGACGTCGCTTGTTCCGATTGCCGAATAATCGGTATTTTGGATGGATCCCCGAAGGGCGAAGCAGCTCCCATCGAATCTCTGACGGAGCAGCTATTCATTGAGAGATCGTTGACGGAGA
>JAQBPQ010000162.1 GCA_028287445.1 Cohnella sp. | reverse complement strand
TGTTTTCGTTATATCTGGTGAGAGCCTCCTGGTTGGGGCCTCGGTTGAAGCAGCTTCTCAACAGCATCGTCGATTTGCCGTTTGCGGTATCACCCGTGATCGGCGGATTGATGATCGTCTTGATGCTCGGACCGGACACGGCACTCGGAGCGTTGCTGGAACGGGGCGGTATCCATATCGCCTACGCCCTGCCGGGGATGATCCTCGCGACGTTGTTCGTCACTTTCCCGCTGGTCATCCGTGAGGTGATGCCTGTGCTTCAGGAAATCGGCAGCCAGCAGGAAGAAGCGGCTTCGACTTTGGGCGCGTACGGCTGGACGACCTTTTGGAAAGTAACTTGGCCTTCCATCCGGTGGAGCGTGGTGTATGGCGTCGTGCTGACGGTCGCCCGGGCCATCGGGGAATTCGGCGCGGTGCTCGTGGTTTCCGGTAACATCTTGTTTAAGACGCAGACGGCGACCACGCTTGTGTATCAAGATGTGGAAAACTTCAACCTGACGTCGGCGAACGCGGTGGCATTGGTGCTGGCGGCCGGCTCGGTCGGACTTCTGCTTCTAATGGAATGGGCCAAATCACGGCGAGAGGGATAACAAGGTAAAGCGAAAAGGAGTGCATGGGGATGCATGTGGAAGTGGGCGGTTTAACGAAGAAATTCGGCGAATTCCAGGCGGTCAATGATGTGAATTTCACGATTGCCAAAGGCCAGCTCATCGGGCTGCTAGGCCCAAGCGGCGGCGGGAAAACATCGATTCTCCGCATGCTGGCCGGTCTGGAAACGCCGGATTCCGGCGATATCGTATTCCACGGCAAACGGGTCAACGACTTGCCGCCCCAAGAGCGCGGGATCGGCTTCGTTTTCCAGAACTATGCACTCTTTAAACACATGACGGTGGAAGGCAATATCTCTTTCGGCCTTGAGGTGAAAAAATGGCCGAAAACCCGGATCAAGCAGCGGGTTGCGGAGTTGATCGAGCTGACGGGATTGTCCGGATTTGAGAAACGGTACCCGCACCAGTTGTCGGGTGGGCAGCGTCAACGGGTGGCTTTCGCCCGGGCGCTTGCTCCGGAGCCGCAGTTGTTGCTGCTTGATGAGCCATTCGCGGCGATCGACGCCAAAATCCGGCAGGAGCTTCGCTCTTGGCTCCGGGAGATGATCGACCGTCTCGGCATTACGTCGATTTTCGTCACGCACGATCAGGACGAGGCGATCGAAGTCGCCGACGAAATCATGATCATCAACAAAGGTAATCTGGAGCAGAAAGGCACGCCCTGGGACATTTACAAAAACCCGGAGACGCCCTTTGTTGCAGGGTTTATTGGAGAATCCACCATCGTGGAAGATGTGGCGTCGATCCGCGGCTTTGAGGAGGCGTCTACCTGGCCGGATACCAAAGCATTGATCCGTCCGGAGTACGTCGAAATCGGTAAAGCAGCCGAGTTTCGGATATTATCCGCCACGGAGACCGGACGAGTGAGGCATCTGCAATTCCGGGGCAGCGAATGGCTGGTGGAGGTGGACGTCGGGTCGTCCCGCCTCGTCACCTACCGATCGTTAGAGAAAGAAGTTCTGCACCCGGGCGATCCTATTCAGGTACTCGTACATCGGGCTTATCTGTTTAACGACAACGACAGTTGGATCATGGAAAACAGGATGAAGGAAGATCCGATGCCAATTCACATTTAACGCAGACAGGAGGGGAACCGATGGTGAAGCCGGGCAGCAGGAAAACTACCTTTCAGCGGCTGGCCAAAGCTGTCGGCCTCCCGGTTCTGATCGCGGCGCTGCTCGCAATGGCCGGATGCAGCGGTGGAAACCAATCGCAGCAATCCGCTCCAAGCAACTCCATGTCTCTGCCGGGCAAGAAAGAAGTCACGTTGGTGATCGGTGCCTATTCGGTTGCCAAAGACGCGCTCGCGGATATCCTCCCCGCCTTCAAGGCCGATTGGAAAGCCAAGACCGGACAGACCGTAAGCTTCCAGGAATCCTATGAAGCCTCGGGTACCCAGGCGCGGGCAATCGTCGGAGGGTTTGAAGCGGATGTGGTGCTGCTTGCCATGGAGGGTGACATCGACAAAATCGCCAAAGCGGGTCTCCTTCGCAAGGATTGGAAGCAGGCTCCGTACTCCGGGATGGTCACACGTTCCATTGTCGTTCTCGGTACTCGTACGGGTAATCCGCTCGGCATCAAAGGTTTCGAGGATTTGAAACGTCCCGGCATCAAGGTGCTGTATCCGAATCCGCAAACATCGGGCGGCGCACAGTGGGACATCAACGCGATCTATGGCGCCGGATTGAAGCGGTCGGAGGCGGAGAGCGGACACAAAGATGCCGCGGCGGCCAAACAATTTCTGGCGGATGTTCACCGGAATATCGAATCGATGGACAAAAGCGGCCGCGCTTCGATGGCTGCCTTCGAATACGGGGTAGGTGACGTCATTGTCACCTATGAGAACGAGTTGCTGGCCCGGATCGCCCAAGGGGTCCATTATGATATCGTCGTGCCGGAGAGCACGATACTGATCGAGAATCCTGCCGCGGTGGTCGACCGCAACGCGGATCGTCATGGTGTACGGCAAGTGGCGGAAGCATTCGTGGAATTCCTGCGTGCGCAGAAAGCGCAGGAGTTATTCGCCAAACACGGGTTTCGGCCCGTGTTACCGGAGCTGGCTGACAAGCTCAAGGATCAATATCCCCAGCCGCCGCAGTTATTCGATATCCGTTATCTTGGAGGTTGGGACGTAGTTCGCGATTCTCTCTATTCCAAAAGAGGCGTTTGGTATCAGGTGCTTGCAGGAACGTAAAAGGCGCGCTTGCCCGCAGCCCCTCCGGCATTCCCGGTCGGCGCGGGCCTGCGTCTTTTTTGTGTTTGGATCCGAAAATACATACAATAAAGGGAATCCGTCCGTTTTAGACGAAATCTTCTGGAAAGAGAAAGAGGAGGACATGGCTTTGCCGAAACCCAGAAGTATCCGAACCGCCGAATGGCTCGTTTATGTGAAATTGGCACTATCTCTGATCCCGCTCGTGATGAACATCATGATTATGGTCTCTCCGTCCATGCAACAGCGTTACAAAGTCAATATGGATCAATTGACGACAAGCCAACTTACGACAACTTTTATCTTCCTGCTCATTCCGGTGGCCACTGCCGTATTGGCGCTTTGGTTCATCCGCCGCCGGCAACGGATACCGGCGATTTTGGCCGCCCTTGTCATCTTGTTTTTCTCGACAAGCAACTTTGTTCAAATGATCATCGGATTGGTTATTGTGATTATGCTTTTCACCCGTTCGTCCAAAGCTTACTTCTCCGGAGCATTCACTTCACAGACAGAACAGATAACAGACGAGGAATCCGATGCCGCAACGGAAGAGGGTCCCTCGGAACAGGCAAGTACACGTCCCGTTACGAGGCTGAGAACCGACCCTGCCGTACAGATTAGGCCTGCTGGAGCGGACGAAGCCGCAACCATACATACGCTGATGATGGAAGCGTTCGAGGAATACCGGGCCGCTGTTCCCCCTTCAAGCGCGCTGGATGAAACAGTGGAATCCGTTCGCGAAAAGCTGGAGGCAGGGCAGAGAGCCGCGATTTTATACGAAGACGAGAGACCGGTCGCGATGGTCCGTTATGAAACCCAGGAAGACGCGATCTACTTTTTCCGATTGTCCGTTATCCCTTCCCGCAGACGCAGAGGGTACTCCAAGCAGCTTGTCCGTTGGATTGAGCAGCAGGGCCGAAGTAAAGGTCTCGACATCAGCCGCTGCAAAGTCAGACAAACCGTACAGAACAATGTGGCGATGTATCAGGATATGGGATATGAAATCGTGGATCAGGAACTGGTGGTTATGCCAGCCGGTTCGGTCAAAACCATTAAAATGGAGAAAAAATTGCTTGTATAAGAAGGAGATGCGTGAATGTCTCCCGAAACTGGACATCGGCGTATGGCCGCGGTTGAAGGAAACATTGCGTCATCATCTTCCACCGGCCAAACTGCGTTCAGCCCGACTGCTGTATTGGAAAATCGAGATGCCGGTGGGGGATTGAATTTAGGGGATGTGTACGCATGAATCCGCAACGAGAATATCGTCGGAACGTGGGAATTTTCGCGCATGTCGATGCCGGGAAAACGACGACAACCGAACAGATGCTGTTCCGCAGCGGAAAAATCCGATCGCCGGGCAGTGTTGATGAGGGGACGGCCCAGACGGACTCGCTTGAAGTGGAGCGGACCCGCGGAATTTCCGTCCGCTCTGTGGTCACCCGTTTCGAATGGGATGGAGTTCAAGTGAACCTGGTTGATACTCCGGGACATGTCGACTTTCTGTCGGAAGTGGAACGTTCCTTGAGGGTGATGGACGGAGCCGTTCTGATCGTTTCGGCTGTAGAAGGGGTGCAGTCCCAAACCGAGGTCATTTGGCAGGCCTTACGGGATCTGGGCATCCCAACCCTGCTGTTTGTCAACAAAATGGATCGTGTAGGTGCGGATGCCCCGAATGTGCTGGAACAGATTCGCCGACTGCTCGCACAGGGGGCTGTTCCGATTCAAACCCCCGTTGGATCGGAAGGAGAATATGCCGGATCTGAGGATATTTTGGATGCGGGTGCGGAAGCTTCGCTATCCGGGCAGAAGGAGGCATTCCGACAGCTCCTGATCGAAACGGTGGCCGAGTCAGACGATCGCGTGCTGGGCCGCTATCTGGATGAAGACGCTCTGTCGGAGGAAGATCTATTTTCGGCGTTGACCTCAGCGGCGCATGAAGCGCGGCTGTTCCCCGTCCTGTTCGGCGCTGCCGGCCGTGGAATGGGAGTGGATCAACTGATGACCGCGATGGTACGCTTCCTTCCGCCGCCGAACGGACGGGAGGATGCACCGGTGTCCGGTATCGTATTTAAGCTGGAAAAAGACGAAACGATGGGCCGGGTGGCTTATGTCCGGCTGTACGATGGGGTCATTCGCAACCGTGACATTGTGCGCAACCACTCACGTGACGTGGAGGAGAAGGTCACGCAGATCCGCAAAATGGACGGTCAACGCAGCGAGGACATAGGGGTGCTCACGGCCGGAGACATTGCCGTTGTTTGCGGCTGGAACAAGGCGCGAATCGGCGACATTCTCGGGGACCCGGACGGGGTTCCGGGAGAAAAACGGATAGCGGAGCCGCTTCTGACGGTTCGTGTTTTTCCCCGAAAGGAAGCCGAATATCCGGCGGTAGTCTCGGCGTTTCAGGAGTTGGCGGAGGAGGATCCGCATCTGGACGCACATTGGCTTCCTGCTGAGCGCGAGCTTCATTTGAAGGTGATGGGGCCGATCCAGGTGGAGGTTCTGGAACAATTCGTTCTCAGCCGTTACGGACTTCCGATTTCGTTCGGCGCTCCATCGGTCATTTACAAGGAAACGCCTGCCGCTTCAGGCGAAGGGTTCGTCGCGTACACGATGCCGAAGCCTTGTTGGGCCATCCTTCGGTTCCATATTGAGCCGGGAGAGCGTGGAAGCGGACTGCAGTATTCATCAGCCGTGAGGCCGGAACGTTTGCTCGAACGTTATCAGAACGAGGTGGAGCGGAGGCTGCCGGAAGCATTGGAGCAAGGATTGCGCGGATGGCAAGTCACCGATCTGAAGGTAACGCTTGTCGAAGGGGAGCATCATGTATGGCATACACACCCGCTCGATTTTTATGTTGCGACGCCTATGGGCATCATGGACGGCTTGTCCCGTACCGGCACGAAGCTGTTGGAGCCGATGCTGCAATTCCGCCTTTCGGCTCCGGAAGAGTTCGGAGGCAAGCTGATGAGCGAGCTGGTCGTCATGAGGGCCGAGTTCAACCCGCCCATGCTGCGCGGAGATCGTATGGAGATCGAAGGCACGATACCGGCCGCCACCTCGCTTGATTTTCCGGCACGTCTCGGCGCTTTGACCAAGGGACGCGGCACACTCGCCGCCTTTTTCTCCGGTTACCGGGAATGCCCGCCCGATGTCCAAGCGGAACTCCCTCGCAGGGGAGTGAATCCGCTCGACAAGGCTAAATACATTTTGGCTACGCGCAACGCCCTGTCTTAGAACCATTAACGATACGATTTGGACAAAAAAAGTAGCACACTGCTACTATGTGACGTGCAAACTCAAACAGTCCATGGGACCAAGCAGCACTCCGCTACTATGTGACGTGCAAACTCAAACATTCCACGGGACCAAGTAGCACACCGCTACTATCAAATATAAAAACATAAAAACGCCGATCCAGGCCGGTTGCAGCCGAAGGATCAGCGTTTTTAAAATCAGATCAAAACGAATTTCTCCAACACGTGCCGTACGCCATCTTCGTTATTGCTGAGCGTCACATAGTCGGCGAGCTCCTTGAGCCCGGGCACAGCGTTCGCCATGGCGACCCCGAGTCCGGCCGCTTCGATCATCTCACGGTCGTTCCAAGCATCGCCGATTGCGATCGTTTCCTCCATCGGTATCCCATAATGGCCGGCCAAAAACCGCAAGGCATGCCCCTTCGTCCCTTCGCGGTGTAGAAACTCCAAATAGTTCGCCTTGGATTTGGTCAGATGCACTTCAGGGCCCATCAGATCCCGCAATTCCGGCAGGATCGCGTCCAGCCGATTGGGTTCGTCGATGATGATCAGTTTGGTTTGCTTGGCGGCTGACGCGACTAACGATCCAAAATTCGGCACAACTGTGTAGGGAATGTTGGATTGTTTGGCATAAGCCCGGATTTTATCGTTATCTTCTGCGGTGTGCAGCTTGTCGTCTATGTAAGTTTGCAGGTGAAGACCATGTTCACGACAATACGTGTACAGCCGGGCGGCGGCATCGGCCGGGACGGAACGTTCGTAGAGCACTTGCTCGTCCATCAGGTTTTTAACAAGGGATCCTTGATAGGTGATGATCGGCACGTTTAATCCGACCTGCCGGGCAATCTTTTGCGCGGAATCGAACATCCGTCCGGTGGCAATCGTCAAATGAGCGCCGCGCGCAATCGTCTGCTTCATGGCCTCTTTGGTGGTTTCGGTCACAGTCAGATCGTCAGTGAGCAGGGTATCGTCGAGATCCACGGCGATAAGGCGGTAGGGCATGAAGGTCCATCCTTTCAGTCGGTAAGCGATTATTCGTTCCATTGTAACGTAAAAGCAACAGCGTGGGAAATAAGGCCGATATACTAAAATGGTGGACAATCGAATGCGGTAACCGGCATGAAACTGCTCGAAGCTGCTCGAAGCATGCCTCGATTCCGTCACCGCCGCGAACGCCTCACACTGGTTGCACCTATCGTGTGCTCGGCCTGCCGCAACTTTAAGACGGAATGAATCGTCGGAGTAAGCAAAAGGTTAGAGGAGGTTTTTCCATGTCGAACCGTCTTTTGCACAAGTCAGGGTGGATCGCTGTACTCGCCGCGGTTATGCTCATAAGCGCCTGTGGGGATCGCAAGGGTTCCGCGGATATTCCGACACCGTCCGGTTCGGCCAGCCCATCTTCTTCTGCCGTTTCGCCGTCCGAATCGCCAAGCCCTTCGCCGTCCGAATCGCCAAACAAAAAGCTGGCCGACGAATTTGTTCAACAGGCGTCTTCCGATATCGCAGCCGATCAATTGATGGCTCAACTTGGCCGATCGGTTGCCGGCGCCTCTCCATCCGAGGTGGACCAAATGTTCCGAGCGATGGATGAATATTACGTCCGCAATCTGCCTGAGCTCGAGAAGAAATTTCAGGACGACAAGGCGCAGAAGGAACTATCCGCACTCCAGTTTCCGGTTACGAAAGAGAAGATCGGCGGATTGAAGAACGAAGAGCTGCGAAATATGGTTCTCCACGCCATGGAAGGCGGCTACAAACTGGAGACGACAGAGGGTTCTGTGTTCCCCGTCGTGGATTACGCCGTGCTTGCGGCGTTAGCCGGCGGAGCCTCACCCGCGATGAAAGATTATCTCACGATCATGGCTTCGGAATCCGAGCACAAATCAACCAGTGATGGCGGGCTCGTGATTACGCGCGGGGAACTCGTGAAACGAGTTATCGCGACGGAAACTTACGCCAAACAATATCGGGATGCACCCGAGCATGGCAAGGTAGAGCAGAAATTCGTCAACTACCTGTACCTCTATCTGGTTGGGTTGGACAACACCCCGATTTTTAATTTCGATACGTTTCAGGTGCTGCCCGAGGTCAAAAGCGATTTTGAGCAAACGGTGGCTGAACATCCCGGTACCGTAACCGCGAAAATGACGAGCGAGTTGTTGGATATCCTGGCCAAGACCAAGGGTGCGGTGTTCAAAAAAGGCAAGGACGGCATGCAAGTGGATGTTCCCGAAGTAAAGACATTCCGCGATGGAATAGGGACCAAAGCCAAGGAAGCGCTGAAATCTATGTAACGGTTTCGCTTCATGACGAGACAGCAGGGAGCCTTGCGCCGGCTGTCTTTTGTTTTGTCATCCGGCAGCTTTTTCCGTTACAATAGAAGAGACGCCTTAGCGAAGAGAGGAAACCGTGCCATGAACGTCGTCGTCGCGACGCTGAACGCCAAATATATTCACACCTCGCTCGCCTTGCGCTATTTGAAGTCTTTCAGCGCGGGCGAGTTTGATATGGAAATGGCCGAATATACGATCAAGGATCCGGCGATGACCATTGCCGCCGATCTGTTTTCGAAGAAGCCCGATGTGATCGGCTTTTCCTGCTACATCTGGAACATCGAAGAAACCATTGCGGTGGTAGATATGCTGGGGAAGGTGCTGCCGGATGTGAAGATCGTGCTGGGAGGACCGGAAGTATCGTACGACACCGGGGAATGGATGGCCCGCCTGCCGGCGGTTGATTTCATTGTGATGGGAGAAGGGGAAGAGACGTTCCGCGATCTGCTGCGACAATTGGCCGGGGAGCGCAAGTTTCATTTTGTTTTCGGGCTCGCCTACCGCAAGGAAGGACAAGCCGAAGCCGTGCTGAATCCGCCGCGTCCGAAGCTTACGTTGAACGACATTCCGACGCCGTACCGTTTTGCGGAAGATGTGCCTTCCTTGCGCAACCGTGTCGTCTATTTCGAGACGAGCCGGGGCTGTCCGTTCAACTGCCAATTTTGCCTGTCCAGCATTGAGGTTGGCGTACGCTACTTCGATATGGAGCGGGTCAAAGCGGATCTCACCTATCTGATCGACAGCGGCGCCAAGCTGATCAAGTTTGTGGATCGCACGTTTAACATCAAGCGGGAATATGCGATGGAAATCTTTCAATTCCTCATCGACAATCACAGAGGCTGCGTATTCCAGTTTGAAATAACGGCCGACATCATGCGGCCGGAAGTGTTGGATTTTCTTGCGGAGCATGCGCCTCCGGGCATTTTCCGGTTCGAAATCGGTGTGCAGTCGACGAACGATCCGACCAATCTGGCCGTGCAACGAAGACAGAACTTCACCAAACTGTCGCGAACGGTGTCGAAAATCAAGGAAAGCCGCAAAATTGACCAGCATCTCGACCTGATTGCCGGGCTTCCGCACGAAGATTACGATACGTTCCGAAATACGTTTAACGAGGTGTTTGCACTCCGTCCGGAGGAGCTCCAGCTCGGATTTCTGAAAATGCTGAGAGGGACCGGGCTTCGCCGGGATGCCGACAAATACGGATACATCTACATGGAACGGGCGCCCTACGAGATGCTGGGCAACGACCTGATGTCGTTCGCCGATATCGTCCGGATCAAACGGGTGGAAGATGTGCTCGAAAAGTATTGGAACGCCCATAGGTTGGATCGGACCATGGAATATTTAGTGGGACAAGTGTATCCGTCTCCTTTCGATTTTTTCCAACGGTTCGGCGATTACTGGGAATCGCGGGGTTGGAGCCGGATCGGGCATCAGCTCGAGGATCTTTTTGTCAGACTATGGTCTTTCCTGCAGGCAGAATCACCTTCGGAACTGGATCGCGATTTGGTGTTCGGACTGCTGAAGATCGACTATTATCTCCAACACAAATACAAACCCCGCAAAATCTGGTGGGAAGACCGGCTGGACAAAAAGGAATGGACAAGCGGCCTGAAATGGGCGGCAGAACGGTTGGGGATGGACGAACGGGAGCTGCAGAAAAAAGCGGCTTTGGACCGTTTGCCCTTTGATTATGGGTTGTGGATGCAAGAAGGAAGGGTCGACTCCACTGCCCGAACGGCGCTGGTCGTCTTGTATTCAGGAGAGGAAGCACCGCCAAGGCTGGTGGCACTGCCGTTGCCGGACGGGCTTACGGCAGAGAAAGACCAAATTCTCGGATCGGGGAAGGGGCAGGAACATGGTTTTTAAGGCCGGTAAGGATCGTTACACTGCGATGCAGTACAATCGAGTGGGGCGTTCAGGTTTGAAGCTTCCGGCGGTTTCGCTGGGGCTGTGGCACAATTTCGGAGGGAACGACACCTTCGAGAACGGGCGTGCGTTGGTGCGCCGGGCGTTTGATTTAGGCATCACCCATTTCGATCTGGCCAACAACTATGGACCGCCTCCGGGATCCGCGGAAGAAATGTTCGGCCGCCTGATGGCAACGGACATGAAGCCTTACCGCGACGAAATGGTCATCTCCACGAAAGCCGGCTATTACATGTGGGAAGGCCCATATGGGGAATGGGGCTCGCGCAAGTATTTGGTCTCCAGCCTGGACAGGAGCTTGCAGCGGATGGGACTCGATTTCGTCGACATCTTCTATCACCACCGCCCCGACCCCGATACGCCGCTCGAAGAAACGATGGGCGCGCTCGATCACATCGTGCGTTCCGGCAAAGCGATGTACATCGGGATCTCGAATTACCGCGCACCGGAGGCGAAAGAAGCCATTGCGATTCTCAAGCGACTCGGCACTCCGCTTCTGATCCACCAGCCGAAGTACAGCATGTTTGACCGTTGGGTCGAAAATGGGCTGCTGGATGTGCTTGAGGAGAACGGAGTGGGTTCCATCGCGTTTTCTCCGTTGGAGCAAGGTTTGTTGACGAATCGATATCTCACAGGCATTCCGAGCGATTCCCGTGCCGCAGGCGTTTCGATCTTCCTGAACGAGAGCAGCATTACGCCGGAACGTCTGGACAAAATCCGCCGGTTAAACGAGGTCGCTCAGCAACGCGGACAGACACTGGCCCAAATGGCGCTCGCCTGGGTTCTGCGGCGCGGTCGCGTAACCAGTGTGTTGATCGGCGCGAGCAAGGTCAGTCAATTGGAAGATAACGTGGCCATCATCCATCGCTTGGAATTTAGCGACGACGAACTCTCGCGAATTGAAGCCATCTTGAAGTCATAAAGGAACAGCCTTCCGAGCGTCCGCGTTGTGCGGATGAACCGGAAGGCTGTTTTTTATAAGTCGGCACCACTCATGAATGATCTTTATAGATTTCCCGCATCACATGCCCAAGCTCGGGAAGGATCAGCTTAGTCATAGCAAGTCGCACCGCGCCTGTAGAACCCGGCATGGCGAACACAGCCTTGTGCCCGATCGTACCGGCGATTGCCCGGGACATGATCGCCGCCGAACCGATATCCTCGGTGAAGCTCAAGTATCGGAAGATCTCGCCGAAGCCGGGCAGCTCTTTGTGAAGGGCGGCCCGTACCGCTTCCACGGTGACATCCCGGGAGGCAATGCCCGTTCCGCCATTCAGAAGCACAGCCTCTACCTGGGGATCGGATGCTGCTTCCTGCAACATTGCAGCAATAATCTCATATTCGTCCGGAACGATCCGGTGTGCGGCGACGCTGTGTCCATGCTCTTCGAGCAGCTGCCGGATGAGCGTGCCGCTTTTGTCCGTTTCGGTCGTCCGTGTATCGGACACGGTAACGATCAGGCACGCCACGCTGGAAGGCGCTTCGCGCTTATGCTGTTCGGTGGGCGTTAGCATCGACTGGGAACCTCCTCCGAGTAGGGCGGCGAATCCTTAAGCGCCAAAATACACTTATAATCCTCGGAACCTCAAGATTACTGGATAACGCTACGAATAAATGTATGTAAGCACAACGCATTAATCGATATCCCTCATATCCGTAAGTGGGGTCGCCGTTTCGTGATCGGCATCTGCCTCCCGATCGTCCGGCGATTCAACTACCTCAGCCGGCTTCCCGGCCGGCTCTCTCACCAGGCGGTCCACTGCCGCCGGAACAATCAGCGTTAGCGCGTAACCGAGCGTCATCCATACCGTAAAAGCCTGGTATTGGCCTTCCGTGAAAGCGGGGAACACAGCTTCCCGATTCCAAATCGAGTAGGTGTCGAGCAGCAGACCGACCGCTGCAATGGTAAAACCGAACCGCGTGGCCGAACCGCGCTCCGGAAACAGCCGAAGCCGTACAACCAGCGCAAGTCCCACCAACACCAGTAAAGTGAGCATTTCGAGCAAAAACAAAGAAGAACCGAAATGCGCGGTTCCTTTTTCCACCAGAACCCAATTGCCAAACAACCGGAAAAAGAGTGTGGCGGCAGCCCATACGACAATGCCGAGCCCCGTTAAAATCAATCCTTGGCGCATGAACCTCATCCTTTCGCGCGGCACTTCTCGCGCGGTGTGATCATCCGACTATCCCATTCGACAGGAGATGATCCGTTTCCTTCTGAGGGGAGGTCACGGCACCCGGCTGCGAAGCGCCGTCATATTGCCGTCCAGCGTATAGCCGCCCAAGTTGGCCGGAAGCAGGAAACAGTCGCCGGCTTTCGCATGAACAACGCCATCCTGCCAACCGACGGAGCCTTCGCCTTGTCCGATAATCAAGATGTCGAAGCTCTCTTCGGAGGTGGACAGCTGCCACTCCCCGCTGACCACACCTTTCTCCGTCACAAAGTAAGGAGAGGAGGCCAATGTCAGCCACTCGCCCGGTCGCAGGCCGCCGGTTGTCATCCGGGTCGCACCGGCGCCTTCATAGGCGATGACATTCAAGGAATCCTCGATGTGAAGCTCCCGAGGTTTGCCGTCCAATCCGGGGCGATCATAGTCATACAACCGATAGGTAGTGTCGGAATTCTGCTGGATTTCGGCCACCAGTACGCCGGCGCACAGCGCATGCACCGTGCCGGCCGGGATATAAAACGTGTCGCCCGCCTGCACGGACACTTCCTGAAGCGTGTCCATAATCCGGCCTTCCGCGATCGCTTTCGCCATTTTTTCGCGCGACACACCCGGCTTCAGGCCATAAATGATCTTGGCATCCGGCTTAGCATCGAGCACATACCACATTTCGGTTTTGCCCAACTCGCCCTTCGGAAGACCCTGATAATTATCGTTCGGATGCACTTGCACCGACAAATCGTCGTTACAATCCAGCAGCTTGATGAGCAGCGGGAAGCGGCCGTTACCGGAAATGCCGCCTCGTGTGCCGAACCAGGCTTTCCCATAATTGGCGCGGATGGCGTCCAATCCTTGGCCGGCAAGTTCGCCGTTCGTCACGTGCGAAACGCCGTTCGGATGATCGGCGATCATCCAGCCTTCGCCGATCGCGCCGGCAGGGACGTCAAAGCCAAACCGTTCCAGGGCGCGGCCGCCCCATACTCTTTCTTTGAACTCCGGTCGAAAATGCAGCGGGTATGGTTTTACGCTCATGCCTTCGCTCCGCCTCTTCGTGTGGATTGGAAAAATTCGATCGACTCGCCGTCGGGACCACGGAAGAAGAAATAACGGCTGCCATTCGGCAATGCGGTGATTTCGTCCTCCACTCCGGTGACATCTAATGAACGGATTCGAGTATACTCGGAGTCAATGTTATCTACCGCAAAGGCGATATGATGCACACGCCCCTCATCGGCCAAGCTGCCGGTAAACCCTTCGATGAGCTCTACCTCGGTTTCCGGGCTGTCCGCGAACGAAAGGAATGCTAAGCGAATTACGCCGTTCATATGGGTAATCGTCTCCAAATGCTTCATCCCCACGGTATTTTCATAAAAAGGAATCGATCTCTCCAGGGAAGTCACCATAATGCCAACATGCTCGATTTTACGTACTGTCATTCTATTGCTCCTCCTATCGTTCTTGCAGCGCAATCACAATAGCGATTTACCCTGCCAGCTATTGCGGCGAACCAATTCAGCATCGATCGCGTTCAGCACTTCCCATTTATGAAGGCTCCACATCGGGCCGATCAACAAATCCCGGGGCGCGTCACCCGTGAGCCGGTGTACGACCATCTCCTGAGGCAGCATCTCGAGTGTATCGACCACCAGCTTCACATATTCGTCCTGTTCGAGAAACTGCAGAAGCCCTTCACGCCATTGGCGGACCATGGGGGTTTTGCGCATCAGATGCAGGAGGTGCACTTTGATGCCCTGCACATCCATGGCCGCCGTTTGGCGGCCTGTTTCCAGCATCATTGCTGGCGTCTCGCCGGGCAGCCCGTAGATCACGTGCGCGCATACCCGGATACCTCGCCCGCGCAGGCGGGCCACCGCATCGCGGAAGCATTCCGTGTCGTGGGCGCGGTTAATGAGCTCAGAAGTTGACTCATGCACCGTCTGCAAACCCATTTCCAGCCACAAGTATGTACGCTCGTTCAATTCCGCCAAATAGTCCACGACATCGTCGGGCAGACAGTCGGGACGAGTGGCGATGGACAAGCCCACAACCCCAGGCTGCCGCAAGATCGTTTCATAATATTCCCGCAGCGTTTCAACCGGAGCATAAGTGTTGGTATAGGCTTGAAAATAGCCGATGTACTTCGCTTCGGGCCATTTGAGATGCTGCCGGTCCCTTACCGTTTCGAATTGGGTTACAAGCTCGTCCCGCCGGCTTCCGGCAAAGTCGCCCGATCCGCGCGCACTGCAAAATGTGCATCCGCCCGCCGCAATTGTCCCATCCCGGTTCGGACAGGTAAAGCCGGCGTCGAGCATCACTTTGAACACTTTGGTGCCGAAAGTGTCCCTCATTTCATGATTCCAAGTGTGAAATCGTTTGTCCCCCCAAAGCAAGGGACGCTCCGTTAGGATTGGCGTGCTTATGTTCATGCTTCATCCGTCCTTTTACTTAATCGGTATTAATTGTAGCGAATATCCCGGTAAATTGCGAGAAGGGCTCTTGGTCGCATCTCCAAGGAAAAAAGGGCGGATTTCCGAACGCAGCCGGCTTGCAAAACCTAACATGAAGTGTTATATTGAAAATGCGTCAAGTCAATAAAAATATCTGACATCGCCGCTTTTCTCCATTACGTCTGTTTTTGCAGGGAGCCTTAAGAACACCCATTCTTGATCGGAGAGGTGAGTCGCATGAATTCGGTCGTACGCATTCCCCAAGGGGACGACACGGTGAAGGTCGAATTGACGATTAAAGAGGTTATGGCGCTCGCAGGGATCAAATTCCACAATAATCATAATATCGAGGTTTCCGCCAGGAAAAAAATGAACCATGCACTCGAAGGACAGTATCACATGGTAGATCAAAGTCCAATCAACTGAGAGCGTTTACCGAGTCAGGCGAACCGGGAACCTTGTGGGTCCCGGTTTTTTATTGTTATGATAAACTTCGATGGAATCGGGTATATGATCATCGGGAGGACATGGCTATGCGGCTCAGAGGCAGAAAAAATATAAAGGAAAGTCTAGAGCGGCAGCCGGAACTGGTGGTGCTCGAACCGCAGCAATGGAAGGGGCACTGGCACGAGTTTTTCGGCAACGACCGCCCGATTCATGTGGAACTCGGCATGGGCAAGGGCCAGTTCATCAGCCGCATGAGCGGCAACAACCCGGACATCAATTACATCGGGATGGATATCTATGACGAGCTGCTCCGGCGCGGAAGCGATAAGGCGAGGTTGGTGTGGCAGGAATTGGGTCAGGATCGGGTGCCCAATTTGGCGCTTGTCCGGGGGAACGCCGAATACTTGGAACTCATGTTCGATCAGGGCGAACTTGCCCGTATCTATTTGAATTTCAGCGACCCATGGCCGAAATCCAAACACGGCAGGAGACGGCTTACGCATCCCCGCTTTTTGATGAAATACAAGCAGGCGTTGGACGATTACGGAGAAATTCATTTCAAGACCGACTCGCTGACGCTTTTCGAGTTTTCCCTGAATAGTTTCTCGGAAACCGGTCTGCAGATGCGCAATATTTCCCTACATTTGCATCGGGAGAGAATCCGCGACGATTTGGTCATGACCGAATACGAGACCAAATTTGTCGGACTCGGGCAGCCCATTTATCGGCTGGAAGCCGTAATCGGTGAGAAGGCGCTCCACGATTATCGGATACAGGTGGCGGAGGAGCGTCAAGCGGAATCCCGCCGAGGCGGTGTGAAAGAGACGGCTCCGGAGTGACCAATCACGGAATCCGGGGATCAGATCCAAAGTGACATCAACAGCGCAGTCGAACTTCCCAGCAAGGCGCCTGCGATGGTGTCGCTGGGGTAATGAAGCCCGAAATAAATCCGCGATAGTGCAACTCCGATCGCAACCGGCAGCAGAGCGGGAATGAGCATCGGTTCGACGTGCATCCATGGCGTCAGCATCGCGAACGCCGCGGTCGTATGGCCCGACGGGAACGAAGGATCCTTCAAGGGGCGGCGGTTCGTGTTGATATCCGGAAACTCCAGATGCGGTCTCAATCGAGGCGCGCTTCGTTTGGCGACAGCCACCGGCAAGTGGCTGAGCGCTACGGCGGCCAACGCTTGCCAACCCGCAGTGCTCCAAGGCTCGGAAGCGAACAAGCCTACGGCAAGCGACAAGCAAAGCGTAAACGTGGCCCCTCCAAGAAGAGAAAGGGTATAAAAAAGCCAATTCATGATGGCATGATTCCAACGGATATTGACGTACATAAACAGCGGACGGTCGACATGCAGCAGCAGGCGGTAAATCCGGCTCATCGTGTCCTCTCCTTCCGGCCGTTCCCTCTCCGGGCAATCGGCTCCGGTGTATCTGGTTCTACTTTAGTACACGAATATTAACACCGGATTAAATGCTGACTATGTTTCGGTAAACTTCAGCAGAGCAAATTAGTTGCTAAAAAGCCGTTTTACAATGCAGTGGGTATGGGTAAACTTTTATGGAGAGATTGGCACGGATACGGCTCCTTTCGAATTGGGCTTGTGAACGAGGGGCAAAGAAAGACCGGTTTGAATGGAAAACGGTGTAATTCTGCCTTGCGGCGAGATATTTGGGTGATGAAGGGGGCTTAGCCTCCGTTAAGTCCGGTATGCCGACGATAATCCCGGATAACGCATGTATCCTGTTTTGACAAAAACGCCGAAAGCGAAGAAAATCAAGGAAGTGCCTCTGGCGGTCTAAGGATAATAATGGGATCGTTACGTGAGCAAACAGAGACAGAGAGATAAACATAGAGGAAAAATAGGGGTCTAGGGGGACAACCGCATATGCTGAACAGTATTCTGTTTGTCGTTCAAATCATCGTTGGAGCAATCGGGGTGTATCAGTTCATTCTGTCCATTTTCGGATGGGGAGCCAAAAAGGCCGTCGTATTTCACGACTCCCAAAAATCCTTCGCCGTGCTGATTGCCGCGCACAACGAAGAGAAGGTCGTCGGCGCTCTCATTGAAAACTTGCTTAAATTGAATTATCCCCGTGAACTGTTTGACGTTTTTGTCATCTGCGACAATTGCTCGGATGGAACGGCGGCTGTCGCTCGGCGTTATGATGGGGTGTTCGCTTGCGAAAGGGTCGACAAGCATCAGCGCGGTAAAGGATTCGCGATTGAATGGATGTTGAAAGAATTATGGAGCCGAAAACGCCAATATGACGGAATCGTCATGTTGGATGCCGATAATTTGGTTGATGTGGATTTCCTCCGCCACATGAATAATAGCCTTTGCGAAGGCCATCAAGTGGTGCAGGGTTACCTCGACACTAAAAACCCCGAAGATTCCTGGGTTACCGCCGCTTACGGCATTACCTATTGGTTCTGCAATCGCCTTTGGCAGCTGCCCCGGACACGGCTCAAAATGGCCAACTTTCTGGGCGGCACGGGGATGTGCTTCGAGACCGCACTGCTGAAGGAAATGGGCTGGGGAGCCACCAGCCTCGTGGAAGACTTGGAATTTACGGTACGCTGCGTACTGCGCGGAATTTATCCGACCATGAACTACGAGGCGAAGGTCTACGACGAGAAACCGCTCTCGTTCCGGGCTTCGGCCCGCCAACGGCTTCGTTGGATGCAGGGTCATTTCAGCGTCGCCCGCCGTTATTTCTTCCCTTTGCTGTGGAAAAGCATTAAAGAACGGAATTTGGCCAAATTCGATACCGCTCTGTATACGGTGACGGTTTACAATGTGCTGATCGGATCCCTTTTGACGCTGGTGCTCTGGTTCGACCAGGCAGCTCCGGGCGCACCGATGTTCACATCTATCTACTATTATTTGCCGGGTTGGGTCACGGCGGTATCTCTGTTTGTCAGCTGCGCCCAGTTTCCGTTCGCCATGATTTTGGAAAAAGTGAAGTCCTGGAAAACATATGCGTATCTGCTGCTGTTCCCGCTGTTCCTGCTGTCTTGGTGGCCGATCACGATTTACGCGTTTTTCACGCAAAACAACAAAACCTGGAGCCATACGCAGCATACGCGCGTGTTGCGGCTCGAAGAAGTTCAGGGCAAACAAATGTATTGACCGGTCCCGGACATGACCTAATGTGTCCGTTCCTTTCGACGCCGCAGCCGCATTACGGAGTTGACATCGTTATGGCTGCATGATATATTATTCGGGTGACTGATGGAACAACGATGATTTCAGTACGCAAAGCAGAAGCCCCCGCTTCTCACCTGCTCGGCTCACGCTGACGGGTTCGCGTAGCCGACGGAAGACGGTGGATTACGGGAACGAAACTCCCGCAGCGCCGAACCGACGAGTGAGCAGGATGCGGGTCTATGCGACCCGCTTTTTTTATTTTTCGGGATCGTAGATTGGCTACCGATGGATTGCAATTCCATTACGGAGGTGGAACACTATTAGCAAGGATCATCAACAAATTAACGAGGAAATCCGGGCGAAAGAAGTCAGACTCGTAGGCGCCGATGGCGAGCAACTTGGAATCAAACCTTTCCGTGAAGCGATGCAGTTGGCCATTGACGCGAATATGGACCTGGTTAACGTGGCTCCGCAGGCGAAACCGCCGGTGTGCCGCATTATGGACTACGGCAAGTTCCGTTACGAGAGTCAGAAGAAAGAAAAAGAAGCCCGCAAGAATCAGAAAATCGTCGACCTGAAGGAAGTATGGTTCCGTTCGAATATCGAGGAGCACGACTATCAGACGAAATTTCGCAATGTTGTGAAGTTTCTCGGTGAAGGCGACAAGGTCAAATGTTCCGTGCGATTCCGCGGTCGCGAGATTGCACATGCCAATATCGGCCAGAGAATTTTGGAGCGCGTCATGAAGGAAGTAGCCGACATTTGCGTTATCGAGCGCATGCCGAAACTTGAAGGCCGCGCCATGATTATGATTTTGGCTCCCAAACAGAGCCACTGACAGGAGGAACATTCCAATGCCTAAGATGAAAACGCATAGCAGCATTAAAGGTCGTTTCAAAGTTACCGGTACCGGTAAAATCATGCGCTACAAAGCTCACAAAAACCATCTTTTGTCCCATAAATCCGGCCGCCAGAAGCGTGTGCTCGCGGGTAATCCCGTAATGGCAGCAGGCGATGTACGCCGTATGCGGCAACAACTCGCTAATCTGAAATAATCGCAACTGAACATTTTCCGGGAGGTAATGAATCATGGCAAGAGTGAAAGGCGGATTCGTCACGCGCCGCCGTCGCAATAGAATGTTGAAATTGGCTAAAGGATACTGGGGCGCGAAACACCGCCTGTTCAAGAAAGCCAAAGAACAGGTCATGAAATCCCTGTGGTACGCATACCGCGACCGTCGCCAGACCAAGCGGAATTTCCGCCGGCTGTGGATCGTGCGGATCAATGCGGCAGCCCGCCAGAACGGCCTGTCCTACAGCAAGCTGATGAACGGCCTGAAGCTGGCCGGTATCGAAGTGAACCGCAAGATGCTTGCCGATCTGGCCGTGAACGACATCAAAGCGTTCAACTCGCTGGCCGGCGCAGCCAAAGAAAAAATCAAAGCATAAGCGACTAAGGCCAAGCTCCGGGCAACCGGAGCTTTTTTAACGTTCTGTGTCTAGCCAAGTTAGGCACGGGTCAAGGCGAATGGCGGAAGCGGTGGCGATCGTCCAAATACCCGCTTTTCCCGGCACTAGACAAAGGTACAATCCGTGAAGACCCCTTTCTCATACGGTAAAGGACAACGGTTCCCACGACCGCTGCGGCGTACGAAGCGCCGCCATGGCAGTCGTGCCGTTGATGACGAAAGAACGTGCCGATTGCGTCATACGGTCGATCCAATCGCTGATCGGATCAAACCAAAGCGCAGGAGTCACGATCTCGATCGCATCGGAAAAGGAGGATTCGGCATGTCACACGTCACTCGCTCGCAAGCGCAAGAGCTTATCGGACAGCAAATTTATGCGGTTCGCAAAGACGGCACCGTAGTCAAGGGAAAGTTGGTCCAGGTAGACGGCGATCAATTGTCGTTGCAACCGATGGATGGAAACAAGGCGCAGACGAAAGCGTTCATTCCGCTTGTCTTGTTCGACCTGCTGGCCATCGGCACGTCACCGTTCGGCTTCGGCTTCGGCGGCTTCGGATTTGACGGCTTTTGGTGATAACCTGACAGGTGTTATGAATGCAAAGAAAGAACCGGCCGTGGCGGCCGGTTCTTTCCTTGTCATCCGTGAAACGGAACAAGCGGTTTCACCAGTTCGAAAGAACGGATGGCCTTGATATGGCGCACCACCGAGTAGCCCAGCTTGTCATAGAACCGCATTCCCCGTACATTGGTGTCATCCACGAATAATCGGGCTTCCTTGCAGCCTTTGCTTCGTCCGTGTTTTTCCGCCTGCATCATCAATTCCGTACCCCAGCGGCGATTTTGACGAGACGAATCGACGGCAAGCAGATCGATGAACAGCGTTGTATCCCTGAATTCCATGTGAAGAAAGCCGAACGGCTCGCTTCTCTGGCTTCGGGAAGCGACCAATGTAGCGCCGCGCCTCAGACGAGTGAGCACATCGGACCGCATCCGGCTGTCGCGGGGATGATTGCGGGGCGAAAGCGGCACCAATTCGGTTCGGACCAGATCGACAATGCCGGAATCGTCTCCCGGCTCTTTCCAACGTATCAATGGCGGCACCTCCCCATACTCCGAATCCCGCCAAGGACGGATTCTTGTTATCATCGTATGAGCTAGTTGCCGCGCACGGTCCAAGCGATTGACCTGTAGGGTGAATCGCCCGAGTCCGCTTCAAACGGGCCTTGATGAATGGCCGGACTTCATCGGTTTCGCATATTGACGAATGGTTTGTTGAAGCATATAATGATACCTAATCAAGAGAACAAGACAACAGCCATGATGAGGAATAAGCGAGAGGGCTCTTTTGTTCAGAGAGCGTCGGGAACGCTGAGACCGATGCCGAAATCCCTGCTGCAAGGTCTCCTCGGAGTTGTTCGCCTGAACCCCCGCTATGCGGCCAGTAAGGGGAATCGGATTGGCGCACGTTAAAGCGCCCGAGGTTCGTGTCGACCGCCCCATAAGCGGAAGCCGGACCTTCAGAGGCCGCCATTGTAAAGTAGCGGCAAATCCGGGTGGTACCGCGGAAGGAACAGCCTTTCGTCCCAGAACGTCATTCTTGACGTTCGGGACGGAAGGCTTTTTATATTACCACGAATCCTTGAAAGGAGGATGACGGATGAGCGCACATAGTGCCACTCTGAAATCCAAGGAAGAGTTGATCGAGAAATGGAGCAAGCCGGAAGTCATTACCGGTTCCGACATGCTGCTCCGCGGTTTGTTGTTGGAGGGCGTGGACTGCGTGTTCGGTTACCCGGGCGGCGCCGTTCTTTATATCTATGACGCCATGTACGGTTTCTCCGATTTCAATCACCTGCTGACCCGTCACGAACAAGGCGCCATTCATGCGGCGGACGGTTATGCCCGTTCTACCGGCAAAGTCGGCGTGTGCATCGCCACTTCCGGCCCGGGGGCGACCAACCTGGTCACCGGAATCGCCACGGCTTACATGGATTCGGTGCCGCTGGTCGTCATTACCGGCAACGTCGCAACCAGCCTGATCGGGACCGACGCTTTCCAGGAAGCCGATATTGTCGGGATCACGATGCCGATCACCAAGCACAGCTATCTCGTACGAGATGCGGAAGAGCTGCCGCGTATTATCCGCGAAGCGTTTCATATCGCGAACTCCGGCCGTAAAGGTCCGGTGCTCATCGATATTCCGAAAGACGTGTCGGCCCAGAAGGCGCTGTTTCAGCCGGTAACGGACGTCGAGCTGCGCGGATACAATCCAACGGTTCAACCGAACCGCAACCAAGTGGACAAAATGATTCGCGCCATCGAAACGGCCGAGCGTCCGGTGCTGCTGGTAGGCGGAGGAGCGATCTACTCCGGTGCGCATGAGGAACTTCTTGAGTTCGTGAACAAGACGGAAATTCCGATCACGACAACGCTTCTCGGGCTGGGCGCTTTCCCTAGCGGACATGACCTGCACATGGGCCTGCCGGGCATGCACGGAACTTGGACCGCGAACAACACCATTCAAAATGCAGATTTGCTGATTAACATCGGAGCGCGATTCGACGATCGCGTGACGGGCAAATTGGATGGATTTGCGCCGAAGGCCAAAATCGTCCATATCGACATCGATCCGGCGGAAATCGGCAAAAACGTGCCGACGGATATTCCGATCGTTGGTGACGCCAAGACGGTTCTGCAGATCGCCAATGCTGGCGCGAAACGCGCGGATAAAGCGGACGCCTGGCGGTCGCAGATACGTGAATGGAAAGCTGCCAAGCCGTTTAAGTATATCGATTCCGACACCGAGTTGAAGCCGCAATGGGTTATTTCGATGATCCATGAAACGACGAACGGCGACGCGATCGTAACCACAGACGTTGGCCAGCATCAAATGTGGGCTGCGCAATATTACCCGTTCAAGAACCCGCGCTCCTGGGTCACCTCCGGCGGCTTGGGCACAATGGGCTTTGGGTTCCCGTCCGCAATCGGCGCCCAAATGGGCAATCCGGACCGCACCGTGGTTTCGATCAACGGCGACGGCGGCATGCAGATGTGCTCCCAAGAGCTGGCAGTTTGCGCGATCAATAACATTCCGGTCAAAGTGGCGATCATCAACAACCAGGTGCTCGGCATGGTCCGCCAGTGGCAGGAGCTTATTTACGAAAACCGTTACAGCCATATCGACCTGTCCGGCAGCCCTGACTTCGTCAAGCTGTCGGAAGCTTATGGCGTCAAAGCCTTCCGCGCTACCAACAAAGAAGAAGCACGCCAAGCTTGGGAGGAAGCGCTGCGTCATCCCGGTCCGGCCGTTGTTGAATTCGTTGTCCGCAAGCATGAGAACGTGTATCCGATGGTCACGCAGGGAAGCACGATCGACCAAATGATCATGGGGGATTCCGAATGAGCAAACATACGATCTCCATCCTCGTCAACGACCAGCCGGGCGTTCTGCAGCGGGTTTCCGGCCTGTTCGGCCGCCGCGGCTTCAACATCGAGAGCATCACCGTCGGTGCTTCGGAAGAGCCGGGTCTCTCCCGGATGGTTATCGTCACATCAGGAGATGACCGGACACTTGAACAGGTGCAGAAGCAGTTGTATAAATTGATTGATGTCATCAAAGTCGTCGATATCAGCGGAAGTCCGATGGTGGCGCGGGAGCTCGGCCTGATCAAGGTCAACGCCGAGCCATCCGCCCGTCCGGAAGTGCTCGGAATCGTAGAAACGTTCCGGGCGGCGGTCGTCGATATCGGCCCTTCCACCCTTATCGTACAAGTGTTGGGCGATTCGGATAAAATCGACGCCATGATCGAACTTCTCAAGCCGTACGGCATCCGCGAACTGTCGCGTACCGGCGTGACGGCGATGACGAGGGGCAACCGATAATTTTCATTCAGGATTCATAAGCGCGACGATGCCGGTTTTACTTGCCGCTTCGCTTTAACGCTTTGCAGTTATACCGCTTTCGCTTCCTGTCGGAGCGGGGGTTCGAGGAGGGGAGAAGCTGTCGTTCAAGGCGCTTATCCGCCATACCACTCCCTCTTGGAACGCCCGCTTCGAGGGTCGCCATAACTTTGCAAGTCAATTTGAAGGAGGACATCATCTCATGGCAGTCAAATTGTTTCACGAGAAAGACGCCGACCTCGGCGTACTGAAAGGCAAGACCATCGCAGTAATCGGGTACGGCAGCCAAGGCCATGCCCAAGCCCAAAACCTTCGCGAAAGCGGCCTGTCCGTCATCATCGGACTCCGTGCAGGTAAATCCGCCGACAGCGCCCGCAACGACGGCTTCGAAGTGCTGTCCGTCGCCGACGCGACCCGCAAGGCGGACGTCGTGCAAATCCTGATGCCGGATGAAACCCAAGCCGCCGTCTATAAAAACGAGATCGAGCCGAATCTCAAAAAAGGCGCAGCCCTGATGTTCTCCCACGGCTTTAACATTCATTTCGGCCAAATCATCGCTCCGGCTGACGCCGACGTACTGCTCGTTGCGCCGAAATCCCCGGGCCATATGGTACGCCGTACGTACGTCGAAGGTTTCGGCGTTCCCGGACTTATCGCCATTCATCAGAACGGTACCGGCAAAGCGTTTGAGATCGGCATGGCTTATGCCAAAGGCATCGGATGCACCCGTGCAGGCGTCATCGAAACGACGTTCCGCGAAGAAACGGAGACCGACCTGTTCGGCGAGCAAGCCGTGCTTTGCGGCGGCGCGAGCGCCCTTGTCAAGGCGGGCTTTGAAACGCTGGTGGAAGCGGGATATGCGCCGGAGATGGCATACTTCGAGTGTTTGCATGAACTGAAGCTGATCGTCGACCTGATGTATGAAGGCGGCCTCGCTTCGATGCGCAGCTCCATCTCCAACACAGCCGAGTACGGCGATTATGTCAGCGGCCCGCGTATTGTCACGGATGAAACGAAAAAAGAAATGAAACGCGTACTCGAAGACATCCAAACCGGACGATTCGCCCGCGACTTCATCCTGGAAAACCAATCGGGCCGCGCCTACTTGACGGCTACTCGCCGCAACGAAGCCGAGCACCCGATCGAGACGGTCGGCGCGCAATTGCGCGGAATGATGCACTGGATTAAGAAATAAGCAGATCTTTCACCATAAAACCCCGGCCGCAACAGCCGGGGTTTTCTATAACCTTTTACAAGGCGAAATAACGGCGTCTGCCGCCGGAACATTATGATATAATTCGAAAAAGGCCCATTTTGAGCGTTCAATCACTAACTTCAGGAGGTGCGGGAATACCCTGCCATGCGAAAAATTTATCTTTTCGACACGACGCTCCGCGACGGCGAACACCGTGGATGCGATTTATCAGGCGATCGACGCTTTGACGGGCGAAACCGTGGAGCTCGACGATTACACGATCAAATCCGTCACTGACGGCACCGATGCATTGGGCGAAGTGCATGTGTTGCTCAAGCAAGGCGATCTGACGGCTCAAGGCCGGGGAGTCAGCACCGACATTCTCGAAGCCAGGCCCGCGCTTATGTGGATGCGCTCAACCGGCTTGTCGACAAGCGGCAAGGCCCGGCACGCAGCCGGCGCGACAACGTCACACTGATTTAATCCGACGAAAAGAGGAATCTCGATGAATTATCGATACTCCGCGCGTATGGGGACGTTTTCCTCGTCGGCGGTTCGTGATATTTTGAAGTTAACGCAAGGCGATGCCATCATCTCATTCGCCGGCGGGTTACCGGCAGAGGAGCATTTTCCGGTGCAAGCGGTGAGCGAAGCTTTCCGGCGGGTATTGGAGCAGGGCAATCGGGCGCTGCAATACGGACTTACGGAAGGCTATTTGCCGCTACGTGAAAGCATATGCCGTCGTATGGCCAAGAAGGGTGCCCGGGTTACCCCCGACGACATGCTGCTGACGACAGGCTCCCAGCAAGCGATTGACTTACTCACCCGGATCTATATCGATCCCGGCGACGTCATTCTCGTGGAAAGACCGACCTATTTGTCCGCGCTTCAAGTGTTCGGCTCCTACGGCGCGAAGCTTGTGTCTGTAAACGGGGACGGAGACGGCATGGATCTTGACGATCTGGCCGCCAAGCTGCAGCAATACCGGCCCAAAATGGTGTATGTCATTCCGACGTTCTCTAACCCGACAGGCCAGGCCTGGAGCTTGGAACGCCGCAAAGGCGTGCTCAAGCTTTGCCGCCGCTCGGATACGCTGATCTTGGAAGACGATCCGTACGGGGAACTCAAGTTCGGCGACAACTCCGTCACATACCCGTCCATTTTTTCGCTGGATCAACATCCCCAAGGCTCTTGCGTCGTGTATACGAGCACGTTCTCGAAGACGGTAGCGCCGGCTCTGCGCACCGGTTGGGTGATGGGCGATCCGGACCTCATCCGCAACATGGCGCGGGCCAAGCAGGCCGCCGATCTGCACTCCAGCTCGCTGGATCAGCAGACGTTGTACCAGTTGTTGGAGCATTTCGATTTGGACGACCACATTGCATTGGTTCGTAAGGAATATGAGGCACGCATGCGACAGATGGCCGAATTGCTGAAACAGCAGCAATGGCCGGGCGTCTCTTGGCGCGAGCCCAAAGGCGGCATGTTCTTCTGGCTGGAGCTGCCCAGTGCGGTGGACACGGCGGAGCTGCTGAAAACCGCAGTCAGTCTCGGCGTTGCGTTCGTACCTGGCGGTACCTTTTTCGCGGAAAATCCCAAAACCAACACATTGCGGCTCAATTTTACGCATAACGACGTCCATCACACGATTTCCGGCATGAAACGGTTATCGCAAGCGATGGAGAGCGTGCTGGTTCGTTAGCCTCCTTCCTGGTTACTAAACAAATAACAGCACATAGCCACATAGGAAACGGGAGGAGATCATGTTCCCTTCTTTGCTGCTGCTCCTGAGTCTTCTGTCGCTTTCCGGCGCGCCGCCCGGTCAAATGCTAGACTGGTCGGATCATCTCTTGATCGCCCATGCCCTCGGTGGCATTAACGGAGCGGACCGCACGAACTCCCGGGAAGCGTTCGAAGCCAGTTACGCACGAGGTTTCCGCGTGTTCGAGACGGATTTGATGCTCACCACGGACGATCACTTGGTCGCCAGGCACGATTGGGCGAAAAATATGTTTGAGGAATTCCATCAAGAACCATACGTAGCGGATCTTAAGGCTTGGAACCCTCTGTCGCTGGAAGAATTCAAACAACTGCCGATCCTGGACCGTTATCAAGGAATGGAACTATCGGATCTGTTGGATCTGATGGTTCAGCACCCGGATATATATTATGTCCTGGACACCAAGTTTACGGACGAGCCTACCATCAAACGGCAGTATCGACTGTTGGCGGACGAAGCGGAGCGTATCGATCCGGCGTTGTTGGACCGCATCGTACCTCAGCTTTACAACCAGAAGATGCTTGGATATATTGATTCCGTCCATCGTTTTCCATCTTACATTTACACCTTGTATCAGTCCAAGGATACGAACGGCCAGGTTATCGCCTTCGCCCGTTCGAACCCCAGAATCAAAGCAATCACCATGGTGGAATACCGTGCCAAACCATCGTTTAACGAGGCCCTAAAAAAGATCGGCGTCAAAACATATGTACACACCATCAACGATTACCGCACTTATTTAAAACTCAAGCAAGCGGGTGTGTATGGTGTTTATACCGATTTTCTCGGATACGCTCAAGTATTGAAAGGGAAAACAGGCAGTTGGACGGCCGCACCGCCGCTGCCGCCCGAAGCTTCTCCCTGAAACGCATGATGCTGTGCGCCATACCATGAACGACATATCGTTGTACGCCGTTACCGCCTTGAGAGGAACAGCCTATTGAACTGATAGCTTTTATCTATTTTGCCTCTGACCGGTAAATATGCTACAACTGAATGAAGGGTCCAAACGGACAATCGCAATAGGGGAGTGTATCGGTCAAATGGCAGAAGTGAAAAAAATTGCCGTTATCGCCGGCGACGGAATCGGTCCGGAAGTTGTCGGAGAAGCGGAAAGGGTTTTGAAACGCACCGAGGAGCTGTTTGGCTACCGGTTTGACTTGTTGCACGGTCTGTTTGGCGGAATTGCCATCGATGAGAAAGGGACTCCGCTGCCGCAGGAAACGCTGGAACTGTGCCAGAATGCGGACGCCGTGTTGCTTGGCGCGGTCGGCGGTCCCAAGTGGGACAACAATTCGAAAGAGCAACGTCCGGAGACCGGCCTGCTCGGCATTCGCAAAGCGCTCGGCCTGTTCTCTAACATTCGGCCGGCAGTCGTTTTTGATTGTCTGAAGGATGCCTCCACACTGAAGCCTGAAGTGCTGGAAGGCACCGACCTAATCGTCGTGCGAGAACTGACGGGCGGCATTTATTTCGGTGAGAAATTCCGCCGGGATACCGCCGATGGCCAGGAGGCGGTCGATACTTGCGTCTACAATGTGAAGGAAATAGAACGCATTGTCCGGCAGGCGTTCGAGATTGCCCGCACGCGCCGTAAGAAACTGGCTTCCGTCGATAAGGCGAACGTGCTGGAAACGTCCCGTTTGTGGCGGGAAACGGTGAACCGGATCGCACCTGAATATGCCGACGTGGAAGTGGAGCATGTGCTCGTCGACAACTGCGCGATGCAACTGCTGCGCCGTCCGTCCAGCTTCGACGTCATCGTGACCGAGAACATGTTCGGGGACATCCTAAGTGACGAAGCGGCCATGCTGACCGGTTCGATCGGTATGTTGTCTTCCGCGTCGCTCGGCGAAGGCAGCTTCGGCCTGTATGAGCCGGTTCACGGTTCCGCGCCGGACATCGCCGGCCAAGGCATCGCCAACCCGATCGCCACGATTTTGTCGGTGGCGCTTATGTTCCGGCTGACGTTCGGCTATTCGGAAGCGGCGGACGTCATAGAGCGTGCGGTCAAAAACGTCCTGGACGCCGGCCATCGCACGGGGGATATCGCCGTCGACAAGAGCAAATCGATCGGTACGCGTGCGATGGGAGATCTCATCGTGGCCGAGATGTCACGATAAGTTCTTAATTTATAATTATTATAAAAAAGGAATTAGTTTAATCTTGACCTTGTCCTGCGCGAATGGTACGATTTTCTTCGTGAAGTAAATGAACCGGCAACGAGACCGGATTTACAGGAGGTAATGCATCATGGCAGAACGTTTGGTAGGTCGTCCGGCACCGAACTTTAACATGGAGACGGCGCTTGGGAACGGAAATGATTTTGGGGCGGCACAGCTGTCCGATTATCGCGGCAAGTGGTTCGTGCTTTTCTTCTATCCGCTGGACTTTACGTTCGTATGTCCGACGGAGATCACGGCTTTGTCCGAAGCTGCGTCTGAGTTCAAGAAGCTCGATACCGAAATTCTCGGCGTCAGCGTGGACAGCAAGCACAGCCACCGTGCATGGATCAACACTCCGAGAGACGACAACGGTCTAGGTCAGTTGAACTTCCCGCTTGCATCCGATTTGACGAAGCAAGTGGCGCGCGATTATGGCGTGCTGATCGAAGAAGAAGGTGTTGCTTTACGCGGCTTGTTCATTGTAGATCCGGAAGGCGAGTTGAAATATCAAGTCGTCAACCATAACGACGTGGGCCGCAGCGTGGAAGAAACCCTTCGCGTGCTGCAGGCGCTCCAATCCGGCGGGCTGTGTCCGATGAACTGGAAGCCGGGCGACAAAACCCTGGTCGCGAAATAAGAACAATGTGAACGCCATATCCGCTCGACACCTCCCCGGAAGCTGCTTCCGGGGAGTTCATTTTTCTTCGCGGCCGGACGCTGTGGAATAACATTTTTTACATACCGGCTTGGGGCAGGAATTCGAATAGCCGGTAGAGAATATAGTGAATAGCATTCACTGGTCGCTGGTGATCTTACACTTCACAGGCGGCGGGCGCAAGGAGGGGAAGCCGATGAGTTTTTGCTGCGGAGCCAGCATGATCGGAACGAAAGGGACGCTCAAGCATTACCGTACACGCATCCATAACGTGCCTATCCTGTTCTGCCCTGTATGTCATCGGGTGGAAGTGCATTATTTGGTGGAAAATGAATATGACATCTTGGCGGAGTACGCCCATGGCGACGGCGCTTCCGAGGTCGACTTCCATGATTACGTGGACGAAACGGACAAAGCTTTGGTCGAGAACTGCGTGAATCATGAGAACGAAGAACCGATGCACGTCGTGCAAAGTCAAATCGACATGGCGCTTGATTTGCTTTCGTTCGCCAAGCAGATCGGGGACGCCGAGTGGGAACAGCAGCTGAAACGCCGGCTTGGGGTTCTCAGTCAACGTCGCCACAAATTACGGCAGAAACGCACATCCGGGGGCACGATTTGAGTTGATCCAAGTGGCTTAATGGATAGGAACAATGGAAATAAACGCCTAGGCTGCCCTCGAGACGGTAACGTTTCGTTTCGAGGCAGCCTTTTTTCACGTTACTTTTTAGGGTTTCTTACACGGGGTACCCCCCAAAGGGGAAGAACCCCGACGAATATTATAGATATGGGGTGAGCAAGTGCTTCTCGTACTTTGGAAGAAATGGTTCTTCCCCGTGTCGGACCCGGTTTCTCCCGAAGGACCGGTAGACACTCCGGAGAAGCGGGTGGCAGCCATACAAGCCGGCGATGAATCGCAGCGTGAACCATTCATCGTCCAATATCGGCCCTTCATCGCCAAAACGGCAGGCAGGTTTACCCGGCGATACATCGATCCGGAGCGGGATGACGAATTCAGCGTGGCGCTGGCCGCTTTCGATGAGGCCATCAATCGCTATTCTTCGGATGCAGGAGCCTCGTTCCTCGGGTTTGCGGATACCGTCATTACCCGGCGCCTCATCGATCATGCACGGCAGGAGCGGCGTCACGCAGTCTCTGTTCCCTATAGTTCTCTGAAAGAAGGCGAGGAGGACGAAGAAGGTTTCCTGCACCGTATAGAGAGTGCGGCTGCTGTGGAACTTTACGAACAGCAGCGGGTGGCGGAAGACAGAAGGGCGGAAATCGCGGCGCTCACGGAGCAGCTGGCTCTATTTGGCATACACTTTGCGGACTTGGTGGAAAATTCACCGAGACATCGGGATTCCCGCCTTGTGCTGATGAAAATCGGAAACAGACTGGCCCAGAGGGCCGAGTTGTTCCGGATTTTACTGGAGAAACGGCAGCTTCCGGTGAAAGAGCTTTGCACCGTCGAGGCCGTATCACGCAAGACCGTCGAGCGTCACCGTAAATATTTGATCGCCGTTTCGCTGATCGCGGCTGGACCTTATCCGTGTTTGCAGCAATACATAAATTTAGAAAGCAGCGGAAAGGAGGAGAAGCCGTCATGAACCGGGGAACCGTCATGGAAGCTGGGAATAATAAAGCCGTTGTCTTAACGCCGGATGGACAGTTCATCCGAATCAAGGTTCGCTCGGATGTCGCGATAGGCGACGAAATTTCATGGACGGCCGCAGATTCTGTGCCGGTATGGAAGCGTTCTGTCTTCCGTAGACGCCGGTGGATGTCTTTCGCCATTTCCGCAGCGGCGGTGCTTTTCCTGATGTTGGGTTTATGGTCGTTCCGCACCCCTTCCGTGGTCGCCTACGTGTCGATGGATATCAACCCGAGCGTTGAATTCGGACTGGACGCGCATGAGCGCGTGCGCGAATTACGGGCTGTAAACCAGGATGCGGCGCCTTTCCTAGCAGGTATGGATTATCAAGGTAAACCGATCGAGAGCGTAATGCAAATTTTGGCAAAAAAATTAACGGACGCCCATATTCTGACCGGAGGCGACGGGGAAATCGTCATTGCCAGCGTCCGGCTCAGGTCGGTCGACACGAAATGGGAAGTTCGGGTAACGGATAAAATGGAACGGGTTCTGCAGCAGGCTAATGCCGGAACGGGAGATAGAGCGATTGTATCTTCCGCCTTGGATATCGAGAAATTGTTTTTGCCGGTAGAGGTGCGTGACGAAGCCAAAGCGAACGGAATCTCATCCGGTAAAATGGCTTTCTGGCTGGCCGCGGAGAGCAAGGGGCATAGGGTGCCATTATCCACACTGCAGAAAGATTCCCTGAAAAAGATCGCTTCTTCATGGGGAGGATTGAAACAGGTTCTAGGCGACGGTCAAGACCATAAACAGGACCAAAACGCTTGGAAAAAGCTGTTGGCCAACCAAAAACAAAACAAAAAACAGCATAAGGAGGAGAAACCGTCTCCGACTCCGACCCCCGCGCAACCTAGGCAAAGTGATAAACCGGTATCGAGCGAGGGAAAGCGCGATAACTCAAAGCTGAGAGATAAGTACCAAGGAAAATCATGGGACAAGAAAAAGGCCCAAGACGATCACAATCGTAAGTCCAAGGACGACAATCAAAACGATAATCAGAACAACAATCAGAACGATAATCAGAACAATAATCAGAACAATAATCAGAACGATAAGCACAACGATAAGCAGAATGATAAGCAGAACGATAAGCAGAACAAGCAAGCCACCCCCAATGACAACGGGGTGTCTGGCGCAAACCAAAGTCATGATGGGTCGGATTCCCATTCCGGCGAGCCACAGGGGAATGACCGTCACTTATCGGGAAACCATCACTAAGATCAAATTCGCGAAACCGGCGGCGACCGTTAAAAAACGGACTCCCGCCGTTTTTCGTCATGTCCCGACAATTCTTCGACAACTTCTCCCGTTGACAATTATTCCAATAATTGAAATGATGAACATGATTCGGTTCTGCTTGTCAGGTTCATACAGGAGGATTTGGCTCCATGGAAGATTGGAGAACGCATTATTTTCCGGCGCTTGCCGAATTTGCTCGCAACAGCGGTGCGGACATACGCTGCCAGACGGCCGAATTACGGAAAGAACTGTACGGAGTGAACACAGACGACATTTTGAAACATCATGAAGAAAGCGTACGCTTCCTGCTTTCCTATGCCGATCCCGAAGACCGGATGACCTTGGTGCACCGGTCTCTTTTGTTTTTGACCGAACTGCTTATCGCCGTGCGCATGCCGGAGGAGGCGGCGGCCCGGGAGGAATCCTCCGAGGAGCCCATCCGTTCGGCAGCCCTCCATGCCGCTCCCATCGGAGATGAACCGCGTCCCAACAAATTCGAAACGGTGCTTCAATTGATGGACAGCGGCATTGCCTTGTTCGACGGGGCAGGGAACCTGCGCTTCCTGAACGTTCAGATGTCGCGGTTTCTCCAAGCGCCCCGGCGTTCGCTCATCGGCTGCACGCTGCGACAGCTTTTTTTTCACCCCCATCTCGACCGTCCGGTCCGCAAGTTCATTGTTCAAATGTTCAAAGAAATGAAGCTGTACCGCCGGTTCCACGGCGAATATCAGGACGCGGACGGCCGGTTCTTGCTCATTGGCATCTCTCAGATCGAAGAGCTGGACGGCGACTATCTGGTGAGTGTCAAAGACGTCTCCGAATATAAGCAAATCGAGCAGACGGCATTCCAGAACGACAAACTCGCCATGCTCGGCAAGATCGCAGCAGCCATCGCGCATGAGATTCGCAATCCTTTGACCTCGATCCGCGGTTTCATCCAACTGCTCCATCCCTATTTACAGGAAATCGGCAAACAAGATTACGCCCGGATCATTCTATCGGAGATTGACCGGGCGAACGATATCATTTATGAATTTCTGAATTCGTCCAAGCCTTCCGCGCCCATGAAGCAGATTGTCTTGGTCGGGCTATTGCTTAAGGAAATGATCCTGCTCTCCGAGAGCGAAGCGCACATGCGGGGGTGCGAGCTGAACTGTGAGATCTTCGATCCGTATTTAACCGTGGCGATTGATGTGAAGCAGATCAAGCAGGTGCTGCTGAATGTGATCAAGAATGCGATGGACGCGATCCATGAAGTGGAAGACAGCCGCCGTGGACGCATCGACGTTTCGGCGCGCCGTGAAGGCAAATATGCGTTGATTTCAATCCGCGATAACGGCAAAGGTATGGAGCGCGCCACCCTAAACCGGCTTTTCGACCCCTTTTTTACAACCAAAGAAGAAGGCACCGGTCTCGGGTTATCCGTAAGTTACCGGATCATTCGCAATCACGGCGGTACGATTCATGTCGATAGCCATTTGAATGAAGGCACGGAATTTGTGATCTATTTGCCTTTTGCCGATGTGAAAGGGTAGAATCGGGGTAAAACAGTCGGTTTGGAGTGGAATTCGAATCATGCAATGGACAGGATGGCAGGTTCAGTGTACGACAGGTAATACGGGATCGGATGCTGACAATACAGCCGCATTTTCTGCTGAGGTAATCGTCGTTTTTGTAGACCCTGCAACCCTCAAAGGCGAGAATAGGCTGCTTCATCCGGCATTGGATGACGCGCTCCGCGACTTATCCCGCCGCGGGGCTTTTGGCGCGAAACCGGGAGAAACGACCGTCCTTCCCACGATGGGTCTATTACCGGCAAAATATGCCTTATTCACGGGATACGAAGCTGCGCCGTGGACAACCAAAAGCTTCCGGATTGCGGCCGGAGGGATTGGCCGGGCCTTGGCCAGATTGAACGTTTCTTCGCTGCAATGGCGCATGCCGCCAGGGCTTGCAGGTATGGCTTCGGAGCATGGTGTTCGGGTCGCCGCCGCCGCTGCCGCGGAAGGGTTGCTGCTCGGCATGTACACGCGGAATACCAGTGCGTCGGAAGGACGGGCGGTGCCGAAGCTTGCCGTACGTTTCGAATTCGATGCGGAAGATTTCTCGGAGGAATGGGTGGAGGGTTTCCTTGTCGGTATCCAGACAGCGGACGCCGTCTGTTACGCCCGTGAACTGACCAACCTTCCGGGCAACCGGCTGACTCCGGCCGTTTTCGCCGAGGAGGCGCAATCACTGGCCGTCCAGGTCGGCTTGGAATGCCGGATTTACGATGAGAAGGAAGCGGCAGTTGCCGGTATGGGTGGCCTTCTGGCTGTCGGTATGGGAAGCGCCAACGCGCCGAGGATGATCGTGCTTCGCTATCGCGGGCGACCGGAATCGGATGATTGGACGGGACTGATCGGCAAAGGCGTCACGTTCGATGCGGGGGGTATCAACCTGAAGAACGGGATGGGCCTCGAAGAGTTTATTTCGGATATGGGCGGTGCCGCCGCCGTGTTCGGCGCGATGAGAGGCATGGCGGAGAGGAAGCTGCGGGTGAATGTGGTGGCGGTCGTTCCTGCGGCGGAGAACATGCCGTCTGGCAGCGCGTTTAAACCGGGCGACGTCATTAAGACTTTCAGCGGCCAGACGGTCGAAGTGCTGAACACGGACGCTGAAGGCCGCATCGTCTTGGCAGACGGGTTGACGACCGCCATTCGCGAGGGAGCGCGGCGACTGGTGGACGTGGCGACGCTCACCGGTGCGGTGATGCATGCGCTGGGAGACGTCACGACAGGGGCCATCACGAACGATGAACCGTTGCTGCAACAGATTTTGCAAGCATCACAGCGTTCAAGCGAATACGTCTGGCCGTTGCCGGCTCACCCGGAGTATAAACGCATGTTGCGCAGCGACGTCGCCGACTTGAAAAATCATGGCGGCGCTTGGGGCGGCGCGATTGCAGGCGGGCTGTTCATCGGTGCTTTTGCCGAGGAGCTGCCGTGGGTGCATTTGGACATCGGCGGCACAGCCTGGATGTGGGCGGATCGGGATCTGGAACCGAAAGGCGCTACCGGCGTGATGGTTCGTACGCTGCTGGAATGGCTGGAAAGGGAATCGGCAACCGTGGAATGACAACTAAGAACATCTCATGGGGGACTACGGGATGAAAGTTTGGTTACAGAGTTTTCGCCGAACGATGGAAGTCCGCAGATTTGAGTCTGAATTTCGCCGTGGATTAAGAATTTCACTGATTGAAGGAATTCCGGCGAACATTCTTGGCAACTTGCTGGGAGGCCCGCTTCAGACCGCCTATCTACTTTATCTCGGGTTTACTTCGCAGCAGGTCGGCATCGTGCTGGCTATTCCATCGTTGACCCTCCTCATTCAAATTATTATCGCATTTGCCATGCAAAAATGGCAGAACCGGCGATTGTATGTCGTGGTTTTCGGCGTGGTGCACAGATCGCTCTGGGTCATAACAGGTCTTATTCCGCTGTTATTCCCGAATGCGGTTTGGGTACCGATCTATATCGTATTATTTTTAATCTCCTTCACCTCGGGACAGGCCAGCGGCGTTATCTGGACTTCCATGATGGCCGATACCGTACCTCCCGCCGTCAGGGGCAAATATTTCGGCATCCGAAATACCGTTCACTGGGCAGTCGTATGTATCACTCTGCTCGCCGGAGGCCAGATTATGGAGTGGCTGCCGGGCGGACGGGGATTCACGGTATTGTTCGTGATCAGTACACTCTGCGTGATATGGAACGGCTGGGCGCTATCCCGATACACGAATCCGCCGTTCCAGCCTTCGGAGAGCGGATCACGCCATAAAATGCTGTACCGTCCTTTCGCGGATAAGGCGTTCCTGTCGGCTACGCTGTTCATTTCCGTGTTTGTATTGGCCCAAAATATCGTGGTCCCGCTTTTTTCCTATGCGATGTTGAACATCTTGAAGATGAACTATAGCGAAGTCACCTTGATTATGATGTTCATGAATCTGGTGATGATGGTCAGTTATTATTATTGGGGAGTGTTAAACGGCCGGTATCCGGCCCGGACGCTCCTGCTATGGACGTTCCCTCTTATAGCGGCATCTTGTGTGGTGTGGCTGGGCATAGCCGTGCTGCCGGTATTGGTCATTCTGATCGTCACCCATCTGCTGCTCGGAATCGGATTAGGCGGCTACAACCTGCTTGTGTTCAACTTCCTGATCGGCGATTCTCCGAAATCGGAGCGTCCGATGTATGTCGCGGTTTTCTCGGCATGTACGGGCTTTGCCGGATTTTTGGGGCCGATTGCAGGCGGTTGGTTATATCAGCAGTTCTCCGGTGGTCCGTTATGGCTGCAAAGTTACGGGATGACGGGGATCGCCGGCATCGTGCTCATGGCATTGGCCATTGGTGTCGCGCCGCTCGTATTCCGACCCCGTCGCAAAACATATTCATCCACCTTCGATCAAGGAGCGTGACGGATCAGATGAACACGCCAGAACGGGAAGAAGAACGAGTGCCGCCGGGACAATATGTAACGGCCGGGTTTCCCGTGCTGCACCACGGCGAAGTGGCTTATTACCGTGACATGGGCAAATGGAACCTGCGGCTGTTCGGGCTCGTGGAAGAGGAGAAACAATGGTCGTATGCGGAGTTCTTGAAGCTTCCTCGACGCGAATTCCGCAACGATATTCATTGCGTCACCGCTTGGTCCAAATTGGACAACGTGTGGGAAGGCGTAGCGGTACCGACCGTGATGGAGAAGGTCAAGCTTTCGCCAGAGGCGAAGTTCGTCATGCTCCACGCCGAACATGGCTGGACGACGAATCTGCCGCTGGAGGATTTCATGCGGGAGACGTCGTTTTTGGCCCTTAAGCATAATGGAGAGATGTTAACGCCGGAGCATGGTTACCCGGTGCGCATGGTCGTACCGCATCTGTACTTCTGGAAAAGCGCCAAGTGGCTGCAGAGCGTCGAGTTCGTCAGCGACGACAAGCCCGGCTACTGGGAAGTGCGCGGCTATCATAACCGCGGCGATCCGTGGCAAGAACAGCGCTACTC
>JAQBPQ010000093.1 GCA_028287445.1 Cohnella sp. | reverse complement strand
GGAGCGATGGCTCCGATGCCGGGTGAAAACCTGCCGTATGCTCAGCCGTATGCGTCCCCGTATCCGACAGGCGTAGGAGGAGCGATGGTTCCGATGCCGGGCGATAATCTGCCGTATACGGCACCGTACCCGCAAGGCCTGCCGGGAGATTATTTCCCCTATGGGGCTCCGTATCCGGGTGGATTTCCCGGCGCGGTATCTCCGTTCGCAGGTTATTGTCCGCCATACGGGATCGTGCCTCATGGCGGAATAGGAGGAATTGCCCCTATTCCAACCATGCCGCCGCTCAGGCATGCGGAAACGGACCAAGACGACCTCTCTCCATCCGTGTCGCTGCATGGCTCCGATGAAGACCTGGAGACACGTTCCCTAGGTCAGGCCAAGAAAAAGGCGGCCAAACCGAAAGCGAAAAACGCTGCGGCCCGCCGCCCCAAACACACTCGCAAACAAAGCCTCCCTTGGATCAAATGGTGATGTGAACCGCATATCGCCGGAATCCTCTGGCAACACTAGAAAAAAAGGCAGAGAAGGGGATTCCGGTGTTCGGTTTTCATATCATGAAGGAAATCAAAAAAAAACTGAAAAGAAAACGCCGTCCGGTTTGGTCGCTGGGCTTATTGGCGGTCGTGTTTCTGGCGGCTTCAGCACTCGGCATCGCAGCCGCGGTCGCCATCGAGCGTTCCACCCTAGGATCCGTTCCCGTCGCTCCGGTTTCCGTATGGGAATCCGGAGCCGGACCAACGGACAAGCCTTCAGCTCCGGATCCTGCGGCTAAACCACGTGATCTCACACTTCAGGCGTTGGCTCGTTGGAATGGAGAGGTGGAGGTCGTGCTTCATCGTGTCTATTGGTGCGGGGAGGAGACCCGGATGTTGGGACGACATTCCACAGGCGAAGCGGCTGAGTTGGTGAAATCCCATCGCGAATGGGATGTGGCTTTTGACCGCATGGGAAGAGTCGTTCTCGAAGAGTTGGTGGAGGATTTGTCGCCCGCCTGTAGACGAACCGCCTATATCGGGATGGATGCCGACGGCACTTTGTCCTTGTACGACGGCCCGCCGCGTAAAGACAACGTGATCCGAACCTTTTTTCAATTGGATGTCCGGTCGCTCGAATCCAGCCTTTCAAAAGAGCGTCTGCATGAGCTCGCAGGCGGCATCCGCGTATCCGACAAAAATGAGTATAATAGCGTGTTGTCCACTTACAGCGACTATGCGCTGCAGAAATCCCAAGGCGTCATGAAGCCTGCGGAATAGGCCAAAGGACCTTAGGGGCAGCGGTCTTATGGAGTCAACCAGTCATTTGCCGGACGTTCTGCAGAGAACGTCCTTTTGCGCATGACTTTCGTTCTGTTCTCATCGGTGCGAACATTTGCTATAATCAGATGGCAGTCATCAACAATCGTAGGCACAACGGAGAGCGGGGATCGGACATATGCGTGTTTTGGGCATCGACCCCGGAATCGCCATCATGGGATTCGGGTTTATCGACAAAATCGGACACCGGATCGTACCGGTACAGTACGGCTGTATCGAAACCGCCGCCGGGACGAGAACGGAAGAGCGTCTCCGCCAAATTTACGAGGCTTCATGCACCCTTCTAGACAAATATCAGCCGGATTCCATTGGAGTGGAGAAGCTTTTTTTTAATAAAAATGTGACGAATGCGTTTAGTGTCGGACAAGCTCGGGGCGTGCTGCTGCTGGCGGCTGCCCAGAGAGGGATTCCGATCGGCGAATATACGCCTATGCAAGTGAAGCAAGCTGTAGTCGGTTATGGAGCGGCCGAGAAGAAGCAGGTTCAGGAAATGGTCAAAATGTTGTTAAAGCTCGACACCGTGCCGAAGCCGGACGATGTCGCCGACGCGCTTGCGGTGGCCATTTGCCACGCGCATTCCGTCGTCTTGAACGAGCGAGTGAACGGAGTGAAGCCCTCATGATCGATTTTTTGCGGGGACGTGTAGCGCATCTCGAACCGGAATACGTCGTGCTCGATGTACACGACGTCGGATATCGGGTGTTTACCCCCAATCCTTATGGCTTGTCTCGTTCGGAAGATTCCGTGTTGTTGTTCATTCATCATCATGTCCGAGAGGATGCGATCCAGCTCTTCGGTTTCCCGACCCGGGAAGAACAATTCATGTTTCGCAAACTGCTTGACGTGTCGGGAATCGGACCCAAGGTGGCGCTCGGCGTTCTGGCCGGAGGCCGGCCGGAAACCATTACGGCTGCGATTCACCAGGAAAACGTGAATTTCTTGACCAAGCTGCCGGGGATCGGCCGCAAAACGGCGCAGCGCATGATTCTCGACTTGAAAGACAAGCTCGGTCAAGTCGGTTCAGCCGCCGCTGCAGTGGAACTGATTGAAGCGGCTACATCGTCCGGTTTGGAAGGCGGCTCTGGCTGGGCGGCTGCCCGGGAAGCGCTGGCTGGGCTGGGTTACCGGGAAGCGGAGCTCGACCGGGCTTGGTTTGCACTGAAGGATCGCGTGACCGGTGACGAGACGCCGGATGTTTTAATGAAACAAGCGCTCCAACAGTTGTTCCAAGGATGATGTGTTTACGGGGGAGGAGGGCGTAAAGCGTGGAAGACCGAATCGTCACCGCCCATCTCGTGATGGAAGACCAGGCGGTGGAATACAGCCTGCGTCCCCGTTACCTGGCGGAATATATCGGCCAGTCGCAAGTCAAGGAAAACCTGAAGATTTACATAGAAGCGGCCAAGATGCGACGCGAACCTCTGGATCACGTGCTGTTGTATGGCCCGCCGGGTCTCGGCAAGACGACGCTGTCCAACATCATCGCCAATGAGCTCGGCGTTCATATCCGGACGACCAGCGGCCCCGCCATTGAGCGGCCCGGCGATTTGGCGGCCATTTTAACGAACCTGCAGGAAAACGACGTTTTGTTTATCGATGAAATCCATCGCCTTCAGCGCACGGTGGAGGAAGTATTGTATCCCGCGATGGAGGATTATGCGCTTGATTTCATCATCGGCAAAGGGCCAAGCGCGAGATCTGTGCGGCTGGATTTGCCCAAGTTCACCCTGATTGGCGCGACCACCCGCGCGGGATTGATTTCCGCGCCGCTTAGAGACCGGTTCGGTGTCGTGATCCGGCTGGAGTTTTATACCGAATAAGAGCTGGCTTTCATCGTATGGCGCACCGCGGATTTTTTGTTGGTTGGCGTGGTGGGAGAGGCTTCCCGGGACATCGCCCGGCGTTCGCGCTGGACTCCGAGAATTGCTTACAGGCTGATGAAACGGGTACGCGTTTATGCGCAAGTTCGCGCGGACG
>JAQBPQ010000122.1 GCA_028287445.1 Cohnella sp. | reverse complement strand
TCCCGGTAATAGCCGGATACCGTCGGCAGCGAAGGCGATATTTGTTTAATCACACAATGAGCCGCTTGGATCGGTGTCCGTTGCTGTATCGTTTGCTTGATATCCTGAAACAAATCGTGGCCGGCTTTTCTCACATTGCCGTAGGTGTCGGTGTCCATATCAGCCCCGCAGCCGGGAAGTATCGGGCACACATCGCCGGAAAACCCCTGCGCGAACAGCGATATAAATCCGCCGCCGATCTCCTCTTCCAGCTCGTTCATCGCCCAGCCGACGCATTCCGTCGAAACTCTGTTTACCGGGGTAGGCGGATGCAGGATGGTCGGATGCATGGCATAAGCCACGATGGCGCCGAGCAGCTTGGTATCATCGGTTTCAAACAAAATGACGCTTAGCGTTTGATCGATGTCAACATTGAAGTTGGGGTGCAGAGTAGGACGGCGGAACGCGGTAAGCGCGCTCTTGTTTTCGCTGATGCTCAGCTTGACAGGCACAAGCGATTCCGAAAGCTCTGCTATTTTCTCCTCGATCCGTTTCGTATATTTCGCGCTGAAATGACAGGGCGCAGCGTGTGTGTGGGTGGCGAATACGGCCGCGTTATTCTCATCCGCGCCCGCCGCCTTGGCCCAGCTTTTACGCGTGCCCGGCGGAAAAGTGGCGACAATGTCGACACTCTCGCCCGACCCCGAGCCCGAGGGTACTCGGCCCTCGATCTCATCCGACATGCAGCTGTCGACGCTGACGATTACGGAGCGGCGCTTACCGTCGTCCAGCACCAAAATTCTTGCGAAGATATCGTCCAGAATATCGCCTGGGGGATGCGCGATATTGACGCGGGCGTTAAATCCTTGCAATCCCACCGGTTCCTCCGGCGTGATCAGAACTTTGCCGACCGCAGCCTTTAACTGATTGGTCATAAGGCTTATTCTCCCTTCCAAATAAATGACTGGGATGTGTTATTTTTTGATTTTTAACGATTCGAGGTTTTTCTGCATATCCGTTAAGCCCTGCTCGACGGATTTGTTGCCGTTCCAAATTTCCGTAGCGGACTGATTGATCGTATTATAGATAACGGAATAGTTAAGAATATCCTCGGTACGCGAGATGGCGCCTTCATTCAGCTGCTTAAGCTGTTCCACCGTGATGCCCGTCTTGTCGGAGACCTGGCTGTACCATTGCTCCAGCAACGTAGTGTCCGCAGGCGTAGCGGACGTCTTCTCCATGAAGGTTTTCCCCCCTGCTTTCGGATCCACCAGGTATTTGACAAATTCCCAGGATTCATCCGGATGCTTGCTGCCCTTCGTAATATTCCAGGGATCCGCATAGATGCGGGACTTGTGGCCTTCATGCCAAGGAATCGGAGCCACGCCCCATTTGAATTTGGCGGTGTTGTAGGTCCAGAACCCCCAGCCTCCGGTCAGCACCATCGCCACTTTACCGGTCAGGAACGGGTCCCCCACCTGAGAAACGGCATCCAAAGTCGCTTGATTAGGCGATACTTTGTACTTGTTGACCAGATCCGCGTTGTATTGGATCGCTTCCTTATTGATATCCGTAAGCACATCCACTTGCCCGTCGATGTATCCCGTGTTATAGGCGCCCTGCTTGAAGAAGTCGCCGCCGAACAACATAACCTGAACGTCCGGGCTAAACGTATTCAATGCGCCTAAAACTTGTTTGCTGGTGCCTATATCCTTCGTCAGCTTCTGGGCGGTCTCGCGCAGTTTATCGAAATTCCAGGATTGATCCTCCCAATTGGTCGGCGGATACGGTACATTCGCCGCATCGAAAAGATCCTTGTTGTAATAAACTTGGAGCATCCGAATAAAAGCATCGGTATGGATAAAACAAGGATAAGGCTCAACAATGCGGTTTTTCTCTAACGTCTCACATTCTTCTCTCCCTTTGATTTGCGTTCCTGGTAGTTAATGATCCCGCCGCATCGCAAATACGTTTCCTCACACGCTTATTTGATCATCTGAAACATGCAGGACTGATCCAGGTAATGTACCGGCAACTGAGGGAATTGGTTTTTCAAATAGACGTACAAGCTTTTGATGCCATCGAACTCGGTAACCGGATGTTTGACGATGACCACAGGAATGTTGAAATCGATTGCCATGGCGCCGTCGTGCCAATAAACAAAGCCGTCGTCCGAGCAAACGAACATCTGAGCTTCAGGGTACGTGTCCATCATCTCCGTCAGCGGAGTGATCGCTCCCGTTCCAATCACAAATCGCTGCACGATCTGATCAGCGGGACCGATCAATTGGATATTCTCTTGGCCATTTTTTTTCACGGCTGCCGCGATTTGCGTCGCGATTCCGCGGACCGTGAGGCCGCCCCCGTCGTAAACCCGGAAGTATCCCTCTCCGCTCACCGCTTTGCCGAATCCCAGCGAATCGCCCCACGAATCAGGCACGCCGATTTGGGAAATTTGATCCCACAGATCATGGCACCGCAGGATCGTAATCCCGCTCTTTTCCACGAGTTCTTTCTTTTTTTGCGCTCCCGTAAAACGAAATGCAGATTCGTCTTTATCCCAGTGGTCGTAAAAAGTAGGTTCGTGCGTAATCAATAAATTGCAGTTCAAGTCGAGAGCCCTCTGGATGGCTTCCGTATAACTCATCCACGCAACGGCGATGCCCGTCAACTCCTTGGAAGGGTCCCCTGACTTGAACGTATCGACGCTCCGCTCGAGATTGAACCAGCCGCCGTTTAACGAATCAAGGTGATTTTTCACGTCCAACGCATTCATGCAATCCCTCCTGCGTCCCTTTTTCAATCCGTGGCGTTCTTGACGACAAAGCTATGTTCTGCTACCTTTTTAATCGCATCGATGGCATCCTGGCAGTCTTCCTCCGTCATACTCTGATGCAGGGCAACGCTAACCGCTCTGCCGAGAAGTTCGAGGGAGCGGGGGCACATGTCTTTGGAATATTGCACGTTGCCTTTGTAGCTGGCGCAATTCCAAGGGGTATCGTTCGGTGTCGAACCGCGTTTTTCCAATACATAATCCCAGTTCACATAAATGTGTCGATCCGCAAAACCATTGTTATGGATTGTCCCGTTCGGTATTCCTTCCGCCGCAAGCAACTCGGAAAATTTGGACGCCTTCTCTCCGTCTGGCAGATAAAACACAAGGCTGTAAGAGACGTCTCCGTCCGGATCCGGCACACGTTGCAGCTGAATACCCCCGACGGATTGGATTCCGTCAATGATCTTCTTCTTTACTGAATGTAACCGGCCCACCACGGAATCGATCTTGCCGGATTGAGCCAGACCTAGCGCTGCCTGAATCTCGCTCATCCGGTAATTCTCTCCCGCGAACGATTCCACTTTCGTGGAAGGCTCCACGCCCCAGAACGACACCGCGCAATCATGATACACGCTGGCTCTCGCATGAAGCTCAGGGATATTGGTAACCATCATGCCTCCTTCGCCGGAGGTCACGACTTTATATTGTTGGAAGCTGAAACATCCCGCTTCGCCAAAGCCGCCAAGCGGCCGGCCTTTATATGAACCTCCGTTGGCCTGCGCCACATCCTCGATCACGACCAGTTGATGTCTGCGGGCAATTTCGAGGATTTCGTCCATCTGGCAAGGAGTCCCACGCATATGAACCGGTATGACCGCCTTCGTATAAGAGGTGATGGCGGCCTCGAATGCTGACGGATCCATCGTCAGCGTATCGTCGATTTCCACAATGACCGGTACCGCCCGGGCGATCAACACCGCTGCCGCAGTTGCGATATAAGTATAGGCCGGCACAATGACCTCATCACCCGGCCCGATTCCGGCACCGACCAGTGCACTCACCAATGCCGAAGTTCCGGAATTCACAGCCAACCCATAGCTGGTATTCGTCCGACCTCTATACATCTGCTCCAGCCGCGCGGCTTCCGATTCTTCCAATCCTTTGTCGTAGAAACGGAACACCCGTTTTTTCTGCAGCACATTCAGAACATGTTCCCTCTCAATTTCGTTAAACTCTTCTGTACTGATAAAAGGGGGTACCCAAGGTTTTGTACGTACAGGTGTGCCTCCGTTTTTCGCTAACATATCGCTCATCTCCTCAAATAGGTTTTTAGAATTAGAAACTAACGGCCAATTCTCCCTGGATGACATTCGCGGCCTTGGCGATCGGATGGTTCGGCTCTTGCAGGATCCGCCTCCAACCCTTGTTCGCCAGTTCCGAAATATAGGACAGCGTCGAATTGGATAAAGCGTAGGTCGAAGTCCGCGGCACGATGCCCGGAATGTTGGGGACTGCATAATGGATCACATCGTTTACCAGATAAACAGGATCCGAATGCGAGGTCATACGATCGGCTGTCTCCACACACCCTCCTTGGTCGATGGCCACGTCTACGATAACGGCCCCTTTTTTCATTCCGGCTACCATTTCCCTGCTGACGAGTTTGGGAGCCTTTTTCCCCGGGAGCAGCACCGCGCCGATAACCGCATCGGACTGCGTCACGCACTCGGAAATATTGTCGGGATTGGACATCAAAGTACGGACTCTTCCGTCGAATTGATCGTCTAACTGGCGTAACCTCGCCGGATTAGAATCGATGATGGTCACTCGCGCGCCTTGCCCCAGCGCCATCTTCGCCGCGTTGGTGCCCACGACTCCACCGCCTATGATGGTGACTTCCGCCGGTGCTACCCCGGGGACGCCGCCCAGCATGATCCCTTTTCCAGCCGATGTTTTCTCCATAAACTTAGCGGCGATATGGATGCTCATCCGGCCGGCGACTTCACTCATTGGTGTAAGCAATGGCAGTGATCGGTCAGCCTCCTGAACCATTTCGTATGCAAACGCCACGCCCCCGCTTTTCTGAAGCGCCTCTGTTAACTGAGGCGATGCGGCCAGATGCAAATAAGCAAATAAGATTTGATCTTGACGGATCAATCCGTACTCCTCTTCCGTCGGCTCCTTGACTCGCAAAATCATTTCACAATCCGCATACACGTTTCTCATCTCCGCCTCGATATAGGCGCCGGCGGCCAAGTATTCTTCGTCAGGGATTCCGCTCCCTAGACCAGCGTTGCATTCCACCGTCACCGTATGGCCCATCGCCCGCAGTTGGCGGACTCCGGAAGGGACCAGCGCCACACGGTTTTCGTTATCCTTGCGCTCTCTGATTAAACCGATGTGCATTTAGTTCCTCCTCCATTCATGCTCTAGCACGCCCATTTCAATCATGTTCCAGTACGTGTCCCTGTACCTTGCCGCATCGCGAAGAAGGCCTTCCCTTTGAAACCCGGTCTTTTCATAACAGCGAATCGCGCTTTCGTTAAAATCGAATACCCCGAGGCCGATCCGATGCATATGGAGTTGCTCAAACCCGATTTTCAAAGCGGCTTGCATCAACTTTTCTCCGATTCCTTTGCCTCTCTCGGCGGATGAGCCGACCAGCACCCTTCCGATTCTTGCGGAACGGTTATTCCGTTCGATCGCCCCGAGTGAAAGATGTCCGACTGCACGGCCGGTGCCGGTGTCCACAGCCTTGAAAATCAGCTTATCTGATATACCGATATCATTCGAGCCCACGATATACTTCTCCAACTGATCGACGGTCAGCGGATATTGAAAACTCCAACCGGCCCACTGCATCAAGAAAGCTTCATCTCCGCTCCATTCGATCAGCTGGTCGAAATCCGACCTTTCGAAGAACATAAGTTCAATCATCGTCCGAGCCCTCCCCCCAATCATTATTCATTCAAGAAAGCCCTTACACCGATCTCACTGGTTTCTTTTCCTTTCGAAATATGTACCCCTTTTTCGTTTAAGACACATTACCAGCCATTATTTAATTATTGATGCCATTTTTATGTTAATTGATTTATTGATTAAATTATAAGGTCACTAATTCAGGATGTAAATCCTTTTTATAAAAAATGTTGTTATTTTCCATTTCAGATCTCACCAAGGAGTTGTGCAGGTATTCGTCGATTATTGACATATCAACAAAACCTAATGATAATTTAATTATTAAAGTGTTAGGGAAAGGCTGACTGAAGTGAAGCTGGCAGAATCCGAGCTCAAAGTCTTAAAGATCATTAGTCTGCATAATGGGATTTCCCGCAAGGAATTGTCCAAAATCACCGGGCTATCTCAAGCTGCGATCACCATAATCTCCAAAAGTTTGATTCAAAACGAATATATTATAGAAGGTGAAAGAATCAGCAACGGTTTGGGCAGGAAAGAAGTGATGCTTTCCTCCAATCCTCATAAATTTTTTTTCCTGGGTATCGATATTGGGGGTTACCGCGTTCGTTTGGCACTATCGGACAACAGCTTGTCCGTTTTGCATACGACTGAGTTCCCAATATCGGACGGTAACACAGAACCATCGAAGGAATCATTTATACGAGCGAGGGTGCTTCAATTTCTGACGGAAATCGAACATCCGGCTTCTTCCTTGGATGCGATCGGAATCGGCGTCACAGGAATCGTGGACAGCAAAAACCGGACCATCTTAAGCATCCCGAACGCCGCATTAAGCATCCCGAATGCCGACAATTGGGAGAATCTCGATATTGTTCAAATGTTGAGCGAGGAGTTCGGATGTCCGGTATTTCTTGATGAGGGCGGCCGCACAATGGCTTTAACGGAGAAATTTATCGGCAAGGCGAAGGAGGAAGATGATTTTATTATTGTGCATAGTGCATTCGGCGTGGTAGCCGGCATTATGACGAATGGGCAGATTTTAAAAGGCGCGCAAAATATCGGCGGACTCCTGGGCCATATCACGGCGGATCCCAACGGCCCCCGCTGCACGTGCGGTAATTACGGCTGTCTCGAGAACATCGTGACTTATCCCATGCTGGAAAGAGAATTTTCGCTGAGCGGAAACGGGCACCGAAACCTGAGCCTTGTCGAAGCCTATCGACAAAACGATAAGCAGGCGATTGACGTTTGCATAAGTGCGGGGCAAGCATTTGGAATCGCCCTGAGCAATGTCGTAAATTTATTTAATCCGGTTTCGATTTACTTGGGCGGACCGATGTTTGACGATTTCCCCATTTTGTTCGAGGAAACCAGAAGAACCATCACGCTTCGTGCCAATCGCTTTGCTACGGTATCACTGAGACTCGACAGAACCACTCATAACCATGAACAAGGAATTTATGGAGCGTTACTTTTAGCAAAAACCCAGTATCTTTTTTCCACCATGGATTGAGGACAACCGGGATCTCCCCCTAAAATTAATGGAATGCAAACAAAGAAACGCCGGTGGTTCCATTCAGGAACACCGGCGTTTGATCATTTGCTTGCTGTCGGTAACTGCCAGTCAGGCGGAATGAAATCCATTCCGTCCGGCGTATTTAAGTACCCCGGATCGGTCCCTGGAATGCC
>JAQBPQ010000074.1 GCA_028287445.1 Cohnella sp. | reverse complement strand
AAGCTAATCGTAGTTTTGGATTTGAGCAATTGTAGGTGCGGTAAATATCTCATCGTGCGTAAGCCGCCCAAGTGATCGGATTGCCCATTCAGTCCGTTCTGCGTTGTAACTGACCACTGTCCCCTTTCCTATTGTGACAATGGCTAGTGACTTTTCACGAATAGGGAACCGAAAACGACCCTCTCGAATTTCAGCCTTCGCCCAGTACAGTAAATTGCTGGAAGACCAAGGATTCAGAGTTAAGTATGCCGTGCATTTTGATCGGCCGACCAAGATGGAAGATGGCGAAACCGGACTAAAACATTGGTTGGCCGGATTCGCCGATGGTTTTTTTAGGGACTTCTCGGCACAACAAAAAGATGCCATATTCGAAAAGATCGCTTCGAAAGTACGAAAGAAATTGTTCCGGGATGGGTCTTGGTATGTCGATTACAAGCGGTTAAGAGTGGTGGCGACTAAACATTAAACAAAATGAATGACGCCCAAGGGTCGGTGAACCCAAGGGCGTTTTTGGTACTAGCGCAAGAGATCGTTAGGGGAGGAGACTCAATCAGCCAAGGTGTTCGAATATATCCTTACAGATTTCCGCTTTCCCACTTCATTCAACAATTATTTTCCCTGTCATTTTGGTATGCCCGGCACCGCACATGACCGAACACGCCATCGGAAACTCACCTTGCTTCTCCGCAGTGAACTCCACACTGCCCGACTTTTTCAAATCGATGTTCAAGTCAGGGATCGCGAGGCCGTGAGCACCTTCCTTGCTCTCAAACGTGAGCTTGATCTTCTCTCCTTTCTTCACATGAACTTCCCTTTGATCATATTCGAAGTTGGTCGCCGTGATCTTGATTTCTCTCACTTCAGGCGCGGCAGGTTGAGAAGCAGATGGGGAAGCTGGCTGAGAAGCCGGTGCAGAAACTTGAGGTGCAGGTGGAGAAACAGATCCGCCGTCGTTTTTGCTTCCGCACCCGGCCAATACAAGCAAGAACAATAATGCGCAGGCCGTAAACCATTTCATAAGAATAGCCCCCTAAGCACTTTCCTCCACATTTTTGCCGTCAACAAGCTTTTTCTCCGATTTGCCGTCAACAAGCTTTTTCTCCGGTTCATCATCCGAAGGGTCTTCCATAGCCGTTTTGGTTGAATTCCGGAATTCACGCAGCGTATCGCCAACCGCCCTACCCAGTTGCGGAAGTTTCGACGGACCGAAGAGAACCAAAGCAATGACCAGAATGATCACCAGCCCCGACACCCCGATGTTGCTGAACATGCGGCACACCTCCCTGCCGGATTGCCTCTTGGCATCGCGACTCAGGCCTGCAAGGCCAACTTTGCCTTCTTGCGCAAGTACCACGCGGAGAAGAAGATACTGATTTCATACAGCAGGATCAGCGGGACCGTCACCAAACTGTGCGACACATAATCCGGCGGAGAAATCATCATGCCGACGATGACCAGAATGAAATACGTCTTCTTTCTCATCTTCTTCAGGCGCAGCGGATTGATAATTCCGAGCTTCGTGAGAAACAAGGTGACCACAGGCATCTGAAACGTCATCGTGAGCGGCAGCACAATACTGAACAACAAAGAAAAAAACTTGTCGATGCCATAAGTTTCAACCGCTCCGATGCTTTCATTGACGGCGCTCATGAATTTGACCATCATCGGAAACACCACGAAATAAGCGAATGCGGCCCCGATTAACACAAGCGCAAAGGACATCGGTACGAACCATACCAATCCTCGCGCCTCATCCTCGGTGAGCCCCGGACTGACAAATCTCCAAATGTGGAACAGCGCCACGGGCAAAGTCCCCAGAACGGCAACAATTAACGCGCATTTCAGGTAAAGAAAGATTCCGTCGGTTAACGAAAACACATTCCACACGAGGTTGACGGCCGCAGGCTGATCCTTGATGATCAACAAAATTTGTCGGGAAAAATAAAAACCTGCCAGCAGAAACACAACAAACACAACCAGTACGATGATGATCCGCTTTCTTAACTCGGTTAAATGCTCTAACGTATTGATATCGGGTTCCATCATATCCTCACACGAGCGATCCGCCCTGTTTCAAATATTTGGCTGCGCCTTCGGCCGTCCGATAGGCAAGCGCGCCGACCGTGCCGGTGGGATTGTAGCCGCTGTTATGACCGAATGAGCAGGCCCCGACGACGAACACATTTTCAAAATCCCACATTTGCAAATAGTTGTTCACCGCCGACGTTCTCGGGTCCGCCCCCATGATCACTCCGCCGGTATTGTGCGTCGATTGATACGGTGTAATGTTATAGGCTTTGAGTTCCCCGCCCGGCGCCACGTTGGACGCCCCCATTTCCTTGAGAATCCCGGCGCTCTTGGCCGCCAGGAACTTGGACATTTCGCGGTCTTGGTCCTCAAAATCATAGGTCATGCGCAGCAGAGGCAAACCGTAACTGTCTTTATAGGTCGGATCCAAGTCGAGATAATGATGCTTCCATGGCATGTTGGAACCTTGCCCGCTTACCGACAGGGTTCGATAGCTGTACTTGAGCGATGCTTTTTTGAACTCGGCCCCCCACGCGGGTGTGCCGGCGGGCACCGGATTGTTGGCGATCGGCCGGTTGCCGGATTGGCCGTGGCGGATATTGCCGCCATGGATGAATTTCAGGTCCGTATGGTCGAAATTGTCCCCGTTAAAATCATCCAGGCATATGCCCAGCGCGCCGGCGCCCATGTAGGTGTTGAACTCCTTATCCTCGTAGTAGCCAGTGGCGCCTCCGCTGATTTGATAAGCGTAATTTTTACCAATGACGCCGCGGCCGGTCGCGGGGTCGTAGGGTGTGCCCATTTTGGAAAGGAGCAAAAGCTTCACATTATTCAATACAAAACTGGTCATGATGACAAGATCCGCCGGCTGTTCGATTTCTTCGCCGGTTAAGGTGTTGATATATACTACGCCTGTTGCCTTGTTCCCTTTGTGCAACACTTTCACTACATTAGCATGCGTGCGGATCTCAAGGTTTCCGGTTTTCTCGGCGACGGGGATCACGGTGACGACAGGGTCGGCTTTGGCGCCGTATTCACATCCGAAGCGTTCGCAATAGGCGCAATACTGGCATGCGGCGCGCTCGATGCCGTCCGGATTTTTATACGGTTCGGACAGGTTGGCTGAGGGACTGTTGTAAGGGTGATAGCCCATCTTGGTGGTGGCGTCCAAAAACAGTTTCATACTCGGCGTCTGTTTCATCGGAGGCGTGGGGTAAGCAGGACTGGAACGTTTGCCGACAAGCAGGTTTTGTTCGGCATCTCCGGAGATTCCCGCCATCTTCTCAAATTTATCGAAATACGGCTCGATTTGCTCCCATTTGATTCCCCAGTCTTGAATCGTCATGCCGGCCGGAATTTTTTTGGCGCCATAGCGTTCCACTGTTTTCGTGCGAATCTCAAAATCATACGGCAGGAAGCGGAACGACACTCCGTTCCAATGTTTCCCCGCCCCTCCCAATCCGTCACCCGGCAAAAACGAGCCGTATGTCCGCATGGGCAGCGCTGTCATTTTTTCATTGTTGCGGAACGTGACAGTCTCTTTGGATAAGTCTTGCATCAGATCATGCCGCATAGCATAACGCACTTCATCATGCATGATGAAATAATCCTCCAGTTTCATGCGCTTGCCGCGTTCCAATCCGACGACTTTATGGCCCGCCTTGGTCAGCTCCGAGGCAATGATGCCGCCGGCCCAACCCATACCCACAATCAGTACGGGCACTTTCGGCAGTTTAGTCGCCATGCTAGATCGCCCCCATTCTCAATGATCCATGTGATCGTGTAGACTCTTGGGCTCCATTACAATAAAGCCGTCCTTCTCGATGTCGTTGAAGTAGCTCGGTTGGTTGCCTGGGTATCTTTTCAACTTCCATCCCTGCATGTCTTTGTTGCCGCCGTACATTGGATCGGAATAAATCCCTTCCATGGTCGCCGTGCGCAACAGACCAAAGAAAGCCGTGGCGGAAGTCCCCTCGACTTTCACTTCCTCTCCTGCTTCAAATATTTTCAGCACGTCATCCTGTTCTGCCGCGGACAGCTCCGCGAACGGTTTCTTGTATTTCTGCTGGCTATAGTCCTGTAGAGCTTGTAAGCCGAGGGCGAAAATTTCCTTCCGGGTCAGTTTGGTTTGCATGCCCTGCGTAGGCTCCGCCTTGGGAAACGGGCCGACCATATAGTCCCTGGAGTTGTTGCCCCATGCGCCGGCCAGCTGATGATCGATGTAGAAAGCGGCGCCTAACTCTTTGGCTCCAGGGCCCAGGTCGTCTTGCGGGAAGATCCGTTCCGCTGCGGCTTCGGCGATGGCGAACTGTTCGAGGTTGAAATACATGAGCGCCTGATTGTAGTAGACCGGTTGAGGCACGATCTTCTCGACGGTTTTTTCAACCACTTTTTCAACCGGTTTTTCCACGATCTTCTCTTGCACTTTCGTTTCGATCTTCGTTTCCACTTTGGGCTTGGGCCTCAACAAGGTTCCGCCGATGGCTCCCCCGACGACAATTCCTCCTAAGGCGATGCCGGACTGTTTCAGAAACGCTCGTCTGGTGCTGTCCTTCGGTTTGGCTGGTTCCGCAGACACATTCACCCCTCCTTCATGGTTCCTAAGAATCATCAGCAAGTCGGTCAAGTTGTCGTTATCCGAAGCCATCTGTCGATTGCATAATGTAGTAAATACATATGTGGGCTGCCCGGGGGTATGACAGCTGGCAACGATACATGCAAAACCGCGAGCAGAACAACTAGATTTTTAAGTCGATGAACGCCACATTGTATGTTCTTGTCCCTAATTGGAAAAGGGTATATATTCTTGTCTTGAAGAAAGACAAGAACATATACCCTCAAAATAACGAACCGCGCTGGGAACAGATCTCCTTTGCTATATGTTCTTGTCTCATACAAATAACGACACAAATGCTCTGACATGGTGGTGGTAGTTCTACTCTCCCGGAATCCCCGCGGTTTCACCGTTTCCTCTTCCGGAAGTTCTTGCAATGTGTGATCTTCTTAAGCGCTCTTCGGCTTCTCCATTGGATAGTACTCTCTTCCCGTTCGTTGTACCTTATTCCAGCCGTCTTTGTTAATAAAGTAAAGGAAACTTCCACAGACCACATAAACCATATATATAAACCGGAAAATCATTAAGTCAGTCAGGATGGTAGTTAGCCAAAGCCGATTTTCACGTTTCTCTTTAATCATCCCATATGTTTTAGCTATTCTAAGCGCGATGACTGTATAAAAGAGATTTAACGGAGCAGCAAAGAGTAAATACAGAGTAATCACGTGTAAGAAAACTGCCTCATGGATAAACGGCAAAAGCAGTAAATAAACAATAGATATTGCCGTTGTGATCGTCCCTGTTAAAAAAGAGTCCACTATAAAAAAGAATGATACTCTTCTGTTAAAAAGAGTTTTTATTAAGACCGGGAAATACATAATAACGCAATCGATAAATGCCTGATAATTGCGATGCAGCTCTGAATAATGATATTCTTCACAGTTTTCCAAGGAATCATTTTATGCACCATTATCCACTCTTTTCCAAACAACTAGATAATCATTGTATCACGTTGTTTGCACCAGAACACTTCTATGGATTAGAATCGGGTCGAATGGGCATCCATTCCAAGACCCGCTGGATATATTCATCCCAAAAGCTCCATTCATGACCCCGTTCCGAAACTTCGGCATACCTTAAATCGACCCTGTCCTTGAATCTCTCGTGGAAGGCTTTGTTCATCTTATAATTAAAATCATGCGTTCCGCACGCCTGATAGAACTTCGGCAATCGGACGCCGCTTGCAAGTTGTTGCTCCAGCATGTGATCGAGGTCGTTGGCACTTTGATCGTATTCCTCTAGGGATCCGAAAGTGTAGCGCGCCATCTGCAGCATGACCGTATTCACGCCGGCTTCACCGGTTATCCGGCTGCGTTGGTTCAAGCTTCCTGAAAGACTGGCCACAGCCGCAAAACGGTCCGGGCAACAAATGCCTAATTTAAACGCGCCATACCCGCCCATCGACAGACCTGCAGCAAATGTATCTTCACGCTTGCCGGATATAGGGAAGAACTCCTGCACGATTTGCGGCAATTCCTCTGATAAATACGTAAAATAACGGAAGCCGCATTTTTGATCCGAATAGAAGCTATATTGAACCGCAGGCATGACGACGGCAATGCCTTTATCCGAGACATATCGTTCAATCGATGTATTTCTTTGCCAATTCGTGTGATTGTCGGATCCGCCATGTAGCAAATACAGGACCGGATACGGAGGCTTAAAGCTTACGGAATCAATCCCGACCTGCGTTCGGGTCATTTGCGGAATAAGGACGTCAATAGAACTGGATAATCCGAGTACCTCGGAGAAAAATTCCACATGCATCAGCGCCATTTCGGGGCTCCTCCTCAAGTAACGCTCTTATTTACAGCGTAAAGGGCGCGGATTCGAAAATGGCGGAACAAACGCCTTCTCTTTGACCGCTGTTATACGCTCTGACCCTGTACCATGTTCGTGTATTGTGCGCGCGGGACGGATCGATCCAAGGCATGTCGTGGTCGGCCGGCCGCATGAAATAGAGCGTGTTCCATGGACCTTGCTCTCCATTAACCGATTTCTCAACCGTATAATACGCCCCGCCGACAACGCCCTGAAAGGCGATGCTCCGGGTTGCGTACTTGATAATCGGCGCCGCGGGAATGCCGGGTTCAGGAACTTCCCGTTCCGTCATTGCATAGGCATGCCGTCTCATTTGAGGGATTTTGTCTGCAAGATCGCCGTTGAAATGGTTTCCGGGGTAGTGGACGGCAAACCCGTCATAATGCTGCACATAACCGCAATTATCGTGATGGCCGAACAAGGACCAGAAGAGCGTTCCCGACACGACGCGATTTGTTTCCGCGGCGACCAGAAACGCAGCCAAGTCGCACTGCTGCCACCCATATTCCCCCGCGATGAATACTTTGCCTGCCTTTTTGACCGTTTCCGAGTCGTTTACCAGTTTGCTTGCATCCGCAGGATAATAATGAACGTCGAGAATGTCTAGACTGTCCACCGACAATTTATCCTCGTCAACCTCAAACTGCTTGCCATGTGCCACCAAGTGGTTAGCGTCAATGGATTTGATAAAGTCCGCAATCTCGGCGACCCACTGCTTCGGAGCTCCGTTCAATTCATTGCCTAATTCCCAAGCCAGAATGGTCGGATCCTCTTTGTAAGAGACACCGGTATAATGATTGATTCGGTTTAAAATACAGGAAATGTATACTTTGAAGTCCCAGATGACGAGCGGATTCGTATAAAAGTCATCCGGGTTTTCCAGTCCCCGCCATGCCGTGAAGGTTTCCCGGCCGCCGTGGTAATAACTCCAATTGCAGACAAAAGGAATGATGAGTCGCAAGTTTCGGGACGCCGCCTCTTTCACGGCGAAATCCACTTTCCGCAAAGCTTCCTCGTTGCAAACGCCCCGCTCGGGCCAAATCGCTTTGGCGCAGCCCTGCGATGAGGCCAGCGTATGGGATCGCACAACCGTGGCTCCCATTTCCACAGCCGTATCAAGAGCGTTTCTTACCCGGAATTCTGTCGGCCATTGGACCCCATCCACGTTTTCGTCAAGCCCGAGCCAATAAATATTCGGTCCGGAGAATCGAAAAGGTTTATCGTCCAATAACAATTTACTGCCGGATCTTGCTACAAACGAACCCTGATGCATGCCTACCTCTCCCAACCTGTCGGAATTCAGAAATAGCAAAACCCCCGGAATCAGGGGCTTTGCGGTGAAGAAGCGGTTACCCTTTTACCGACCCGATCAAAACGCCTTTCACGAAATGCTTCTGCAAAAAAGGATAAACCACAAGAATGGGTAAGCTCGAAACGATGATCGAGGCCATCTTCACGGTAAACGAATTCACTTCATTCTGAACGCTGATTGAAATGCCCGCTTGTGAAATGGCGGCCGATGTGTTGCTAATGATATCCTTTAGCACCATTTGTAATTGCCACATATCTTTTTGGGTCGTATAGAGGACCGAGGAGAAGAAGTCGTTCCAGTACCCGACTGCAATGAACAGCCCTACTGTCGCCAACACCGGTTTGGAAAGGGGCAGGACGACCCGAAAAAATACGGTAAGGTCATTGGCACCGTCTATCTTCGCCGCTTCCTCCAATTCCTCCGGTATCCCTTTGAAGAAGCTTCGCATCACAAAGATATTCCAGGCCCCCATCGTTCCAGGCAAGATCATCGCCCAGTACGTATCGACAAGTCCAAGTGCCTTGACCAACAAGTAGGAAGGAACCAATCCTCCGCTGAACAACATGGTGAAGAGAATCATCAAAGAGAAGAAAAATTGGCCGCGAAGACGTTTTTTGGAAATGGCATAAGCCAGGGCGGCGGTGAAAATGGTACCGATGACCGTACCTGCGGCTGTTGTAATGAGGGTGACTTTAAATCCTGATAGGATAGACACATTCTGAAACACTGCGATATACGCTGCCAAGGAGAATCCGGCAGGAGTTAAGAACAAGCCGCCATCCGCGGTCATGTCGGAGTTACTCAGCGAGCCCATTATCATGTACCAGAACGGGTAGATCATAACGATCATCAGTATGATAAAAAACAGCACATTCAGATACATGAATATTTTTTCGCCTGTGGACAATCCCAAACGGCTCCCCCCTTACCATAGACCTTCCTGTCCGGTTTTTTTCACGATTTTGTTAACGGTCAGAATCAGGATCATGGCGACGACCGACTTGAACAGTCCCGCAGCAGTGGCGTAGCTGTAGTTCGCATCCTGAATCCCCACCCGGTATACATAGGTATCGATGATATCGGCCACGTCGTATACCAACGCATTATACAGAAGAAAAATCTGTTGAAACCCCGCCTCCAAAATGTTGGCCAAGCTCAGAATGATGAGGATCAGGATAACCGGCCGGATCGACGGCAGCGTGACGTGCCACATTTGCCGAAGCTTGTTGGCACCATCCATTCGGGCAGCTTCGTATAAATCCGCATTTACGCCGGCGATCGCAGCCAGGTAAATAATGGTTCCCCAACCGACCTCTTTATAGATGTCGCTCAAGACAAGGACCGAACGGAAATAACGCACATCTCCGAGAAAGTTGATCGCGCTTCCTCCAGAGCCCTTGATGACCGTATTAACCATGCCGTCGACCGGATTCAGGAAGGCAATGATGACACCGGAGAAAATCACCCATGAGACGAAGTGCGGCAAGTAAATGATCGATTGCGCAAAACGTTTGAACATGACCTGTCGCAGCTCGTTCAGCAGCAATGACAGGATGATGGGAACCGAGAAAGAAGCGATGAGCTTATATAGGCTGATCAACACTGTGTTTCTTAATATTTCATAAAAATCGGGTGAATGAAAAAGCCGCGTAAACTGCGCGAAACCAACCCATTCACTTCCTAAAATCCCTTTATAGATGTTGAAGTCCTGAAAGGCAATGATGACGCCATACATCGGGATATAGCGAAACACAACAATGAGCAGAAGCCCGGGCAACAGCAAGAGATAAAGAAATTTATCTCTGATCAGATCCCTTGCAAATCTTCCTTTTATTCGCGCATCTGATTTTCCCGCCGTTATGATAACGTCGTTTGACAGCGCCATCCTGCACCTCCTTACTTTGCTCTATTGCTTGTAAGGCGTAATATTCGCTTCGTACCACTTCTCATATTCCGCATACTCTTGCGCCTGTGTGCTGTACAAGGTTTTCGCTTCCTCATCGATTTGCTTTCCGCCGAGCTTCAAATACTGATCGGGAAATGTATCGAGGGCGCTGACCGGCGTTTTCCCGGTGATGATTCCCCAGAACAGTTGGTCCCGGGCTTTGATGATATCGGCGGAATATTTATCCCATTGCGGGCGATTAATAGCCTTGAAGTAAACGATCTTGTCACGCATCGGCTGGGACGTCTCGATTTTCTTTTCAAACATCGCGCTAACCTCCGGAGTATTCTTGATGTTAGCCGCGTCTTTGCGCTGAATATACCAGCCGAAATTGCCCAGTCCCAGTTTGCTGCCTTCTTCAGGCGCAATGGTGGGCGTGAAAAGTCCGTTTTCCATCTTGTAGTGTTCGCCTTCTTTACCGAATGTAATGAGTTTGAATACATCCGGGGTGGCCATTGTGTTCAACACCTGTACCGCGCTGTCCACATCGGTTGCGTCAGTGACGACCAGGTAACACCATCCGATACGGGGATCCGGCATGTCGGAACTGAAGCCGCCGGGGCCTTTAATGGGATCTATCGAAATATACTCGCCCGCCGGGTTCCCCTTTTTGAAAGCTCTCGCAACGCCGTTTCCAGGGTTGAAATAATCAACCCACCGATAGAACGAACCGACTTTACCCGATGCGAAAATATCATTGACCACTTGATCCGAATTGTTGGCGCTTGTTGTCATGCGGGGATCGATAATCCCTTCTTGATATAAACCCCGCAGCAATTCGAGCACAGTCTTCACTTGGGGCATGGTAGCGCCGAACTTGATCGACCCGTCATCCTGCTTGATGAAATTTTCCACATCGACTCCGTAGGCATAAAAGAAAGGAGCAAGACTGCGGTAATAATTATCGCCAGACAATCCGAACGTATCATTTTTGTGGTTTCCGTCCGGATCTTGTTTGGTGAACGCCCTGAGTACGTTTATGTATTCATCCAGCGTTTGAGGAACGGACAGCCCCAGCTTATCCAGCCAGTCTTTACGAACGATCGTCGTCATATAACTCGCTTCCGGAACGTCGCCCGGAATACGGTAAATCTTCCCGCTCTTGTCCCAGTGGTAAAACATCGTCTCTTTCGTATAGTAGGACAGAATTTCTTTCCCGTATTTTTGCAGGGAAGGCGTCAAATCCTGTACGATGCCGGCGTCTACCCATTTGCTGTATTCTTTTGTATCCCCCGTCCACAATATACCGGGTCTTGTATCTTTCGCACTCATCATCAGGTTAATTTTCGTATTCAATTCGCCCCAATCCGGCAGGAACACCGGAACAATATCAACCGGCCTCCCCATCGTTTTGGCCAATTCGCCTTCCAGAG
>JAQBPQ010000005.1 GCA_028287445.1 Cohnella sp. | reverse complement strand
CCTCCTGGAAGATAAAGCAGTTCTCCGAACCCAAAAATTCATTCGCGATACAATATAAGGAAAATTGAAGCAGCGGCATATATTCCTTTGAAAATCGCGTGTCCGTTCTGAGTAATGGATCAACTTCGCAAACAACGACGCAATACCATTGATCAACATCCAATTCAATTGACAACTCCCGGCTATGACGTTGAAGCTCCACGTCTGAATATTTGCCGTTCGTCCAATTTCTCAAAAAATCATCGCGCAGACGCGGAAGGTGTTCTACCCATTTGGATTGCAAGGCCTCAAAGTTATGACGAGTTTCCCGGATCAAACGTGTGGCTTCCGCTGCCTCCAGCACGGCTTTCATGATTTCCTCGTCCCCTGCCGGCTTCAATAAGTATTTGAATACACCGATTTCGATCGCTTTTTGCGCATATTGGAAATCGTCGTGGCCGCTGAGGATAATAATCTGGGTGCCCGGCAACTGCTTCAACATTTTATTCGACAAGGAAAGACCATCTTCTTCGGGCATGACGATATCCATAATTATAATATCGGGTTTCTTTCTCTCAAACAGGGACAGTGCTTCCAACCCATCCGAGGCTAATGCCACAACGTCGATCGCATGAGATTCCCAAGGAATTTGATGAGCAAGACTGGTAAGCAGCCGCACTTCGTCCTCAACGATCATGAGATTCATGAAAGTCATCCCCTTCTGGTTCAGTTGGTTTATCCAGTGGAATGAAAATACGGACGACCGTGCCCTCGAATTTCTTGCTCTCAAATAGAAGGTCGGCCTGTTCCCCGTAATACAGCAGCAATCTTGCTTTCACATTGCGGATACCGAACAGATCTAGATTCGTATCTTCTGTCGTTATGGACGAATTGGCTTTGATTTCAGCTAATCGTTGCTTGATATATTGCAGTCTATCTTCGTCCATGCCGATTCCGTTATCCATCACCATAATTTTCAGACGGTCGCCTTCGATGTCCGACACGATGGTGAGATTGCCTCCATTTTCTTTTCTCTTCTCCAGCCCGTGGAAAATCGCGTTTTCTACGATGGGCTGCAAAATAAGCTTGATAATGTTGAGCTTTTTGGTGCGTTCGGCCAAGTGCACCTCGTAGGTAAACTTGTCCAGCAGCCTCAACTGCTGAATTCTCATGTAATATTGCAGATGCTCAACTGTTTCTTCCATGGTGAATGTTTCTTTGCCCTTACTCAGGCTTAATCTGAAAAACTTAGACAGATTCAAGACCATTTCGCTTATTTCATCTGCCTCATAATTGCGCGCAGCCCAGTAAATGGAGTCCAATGTGTTATACAGGAAATGCGGATTGATCTGCGATTGCAAAAACTTCAAATCGGTCTTGGTTCGCTGGATCTGCTGTTCATAAATGTCACGGATCAAATAGCCCTGCTGCTGCGCCATTTGGTTAAACGAATCCACCAGGAAGCCGAATTCGTCATTTCTGTCTTTCTTGAGGTAAACATTATAAAACCCCTTGCGGATTTGCTGCATGCCCCGCGATAGCATTTTGAGAGGTGAAGTGATGTTGCGGTATAGAATCCAGGAGATTAAAAGGGCAAGCAAGATGCTGATGAAAATAATGATAAAAATGAATTCCTGAATTTGTTTGGACGTCTGATAAAGCGAACTTTTCGGCTGTACAAGAACAATTGACCATGAGGATTGGGACGAAGCGACTTTGCTTATGAATACCTCTTGTTGCTTGTTTGGGGATTGGGCCAGAAAGCTTCTCCGCTTGTCCGCCATCCATTTCCATGTAAAAAAGCGGCCCGAAGAAGCCACAAGATCGTTATTGTCGGAAATCAGAAAGACTTCACTGCCGGAATCGGAGAGCAGCTGTTCTAGCGATTGTAATAACACTTCCCGTTTAATCGAGACGCTAACGATGTTGGCGTCATAGCCAGGCCGGTTTAATCCCATGGCTCGAACCAGCAAGATGTTATCTTGATTATACATATAGTCGAGGTTTCTGAATCGATCCGGTGTGTTTTCCGGGTTGACAAGAACACTCAGACCCCTCAGCTCATAAGCCCTTTTGTACCAATCTTCATTGTCAAAAAATACTTTCCTTACGCCTGTCCGGGAGGAGGAAACCAACGTTCCTGTCTGCTGTTGATAAATGGAAATATCGGAGATGAACTGATTTACCGCAGAGATTGCGCCAACCTTGTTCATAATCATGGTTAGACCGAACTTTTTTCCGATCGTGTCCGTTTTGGTTAAAATGCTATTCATTTCTTTATCGGAGGCGATCAAAATGGATATATTTTCGATACTTCCCATAATCACATCGATGTAGTCCATGGAAGCAGACAAAGCCGCATATGTTTTGTCGCTCGTCTGGTGGATTAATAGTGCTTGGGACTGTCGGATGGCATAGAGACTGACACCCATGAGAGGAAGCATGACAAGCAGCAAGTAGCAAATCAGGCGTACCTGAATGGATTGCGCGGACTTCCACAGGTGCATCAGTTTCGTTACCATAGTGCACCTCGACCCCTAGTCTGTAATCGATGAATGCACATTACACCCTCAGAAGACTTGTTGTCAATCAAATAGAAATGTCTGGGTATAACAAAGAAACCTCCGACAACATCGTGTCAGGAGGTTACAGTATTTTCTTGATTTTCGTTAATAATAATTGGGTAACCCCATCTGCATACTTAATTTCCTTGTACTGGATCCACACTTTGTCGCCGCTGCCGATTCCTGAGAAAGAGAGTTGGCCGCGTTCCCTAATCTGATAGCACCATTCCTGACCGGCGGTATTGATGGCCACCGTATGGGTGTCCGCTTCGCCGACATATATGCCGATTCGTTCTTTGATTTGTGGTACAAGAATATCTGACCGTGTATATGCATTGGATGTTGCCGTAGTTGGGTGGTTTTCAACAAGAGCCGCATGAACAGCGGTTCCGATTCCCAACATGAAGGCAACACACACCGCGATGCACAATAATCGACCGAGATGCAGGATTTTGGGTGCATTTGGTCTCGGGGTTTTCTCCATGGATGCTCTCCGCCTTTCCTGACTGATGTAGTTTTACGCCGGCATTAGTTAAGTACCCAATATATGGTGTAAAGCTTCAGTTTAACCAAGGTACTGGCCGCCATTCATTCAGTAAAGGCTTAACTGCCGGAGGGAAACCATGCCCCACAAGCATCAACGGCTATCGCCGTTCTCTTGAATGAAAAATAGAAAATCGGCCGCTGGTCAATCGGCGGCCGATTCCTTTGAAACTTGTGCTCCGAGCAATGCGATGAGAACCATTTCCCATTTATATCGCACTGGTCTGCGGCATTTTGTCCGAGAACTGGCTGTAGTACAAATCTGCATAAAATCCGCCTCGCGCCAACAATTCGGTGTGCGTCCCCTGCTCAATAACGGTCCCCTTGTTCATCACGAGAATGAGATCGGCGTCCCGTATCGTGGACAATCGATGGGCGATGACAAAACTCGTCCGCCCCTTCATCAGCCGGTTCATCGCCGTCTGAATTTGGACTTCAGTGCGTGTATCCACGCTGCTCGTCGCCTCGTCGAGGATGAGGATCGCCGGATCGGCGAGAATGGCTCTTGCGATCGTCAAGAGTTGCTTCTGGCCTTGCGAAATATTGGACGCTTCCTCGTTGAGTACGGTATCGTACCCGTCCGGCAGCGTGCGGATGAAGTGGTCGGCGTAAGCTGCTTTCGCCGCTTCAACGACTTCTTCTTCCGTTGCCTCCAAGCGGCCGAAAGCGATATTGTCGCGGATTGTACCGTTGAACAGCCATGTGTCTTGCAGAACCATGCCGAAC
>JAQBPQ010000277.1 GCA_028287445.1 Cohnella sp. | reverse complement strand
GAAAGAATGTTGACCAAACAACAGGCAAGGCGTTTTATTCTGGCTCATCAAGGACTGCTTACTGGTGTTCGTTTCGAGGATAAACAAGGTATTTTGGCCTTTGTGAAGCGGGTGGGCTGCTTGCAATTCGATCCGTTAAATGTAGTCGGGTTTAATCAGGAATTGGTGCTGCAGTCCAGAATACCGGAATTCCGTTCCGAAATGCTGCAAGAGTTGTTATATAAAGATAGGCTGCTGGTTGACGGTTGGGATAAGAATTTGTCTATCTATCGCATCGAGGACTGGCCTTATTTCAACCGGAATAGGGAAGCGGCCAGATTAAGGCTGCATGGCATGCCTCATATACACAGCATTGTTCCGCAAGTTGTTGAACGGTTAACGGTGCAAGGACCATTGTCTTCAGGTGATTTGGATTATAACGAGGTTGTCGATTGGTCGTGGGCGCCTACCCGGTTGTCCCGTGCCGTGCTGGAAAGCTTGTATTTTGCAGGCGATCTGATCATTCATCGCAAAGAACACACAAGGAAAATCTACGATTTGTCGAGTCGCCATCTGCCGGCAGATTATCTTGTGGCTCCGGATCCGAATCCAGTCGATGAATTATATTGGGAGTGGCACGTCCTTCGGCGAATTGCGGCAATCGGCTTGCTTTGGAACAAAGCCAGCGATGCATGGCTAGGCATCTTGGGATTCAAGACGAAGGAGCGAAACGAAGCCTTTCAACGATTGCAGGAAAAGGGAAAGGTAATGGCGCTTCAGGTTGAGGGAATCAGTCAGCCACTTTATATCCGAACAGAGGATATGCCTCTTCTGAATGAAGTGACACATGAAGGTTACGACTATCCGGCCCGTGCGTTCATACTGGCTCCCTTGGACAATATGATCTGGGACCGGCGGTTAATCAAAGAGCTATTCGGATTCGAATATCGGTGGGAAGTCTATAAGCCTGCCGCGGAACGCCAATACGGTTATTACGTGCTTCCGGTCATGTGTGAGGATCGATTCGTCGGTCGATTCGAACCGGTTATGGACAAGAAAAGCAAAGAGCTGGTCATCAAAAATTGGTGGTGGGAACCGGACATCATCAAGAACGAGCGGCTGTTCGATCTGCTTAAGACATGCTTCGAGCAATTCATCCGCTTTTCTGGTGCCAAGACAGTTCACCTCGAAGGAGCCTTTGCTAGAGGAGAACTTCCGGAACTGGAGTGGCTGGGTAATTTGAAATTGGGAGTCTGAAACTCAAGAGCCGGCAGGTGATGAACTTGAGAATATCGATGTTAATTTCGGGGTGTATGGTACCAAAATAATGAAGAACTGCTAAGCAAGTTTAAAATATTATACGTTGACAAGTTTGGGCGACGTCGAATTTAAGTTTGATCCCGGACAATGTTTACTCGGACAAATTAGATCAAATTTGGGAGTAGATGATGCTTATGAGTTACGACTGGGATGAAAAAATAGAATATCTGAGAAAAACGAGAAGTTTGTACTATAATGATGACTATCTTCAGTTTTTAATCGACAAAGTGTGGCAAATCACGAAGCCGGTAAATATGATCGATTTTGGCTGCGGATTTGGATACTTAGGCTTAAAACTGCTCGAGATGCTTCCGAAGGGCTCATCCTACACAGGCGTCGACAAAGGTGAAAAACTGATAACAGAAGCCAAGAAACTATTCTCACAGCTGCCTTACCCATCTCAATTTATATGCGCGGATATCCTCGAAGCAGAAATTCGGGAGCCTTATGATTTAGCCTTATGCCACGCCGTTCTCTTACATATGGAGCAACCGAAACACGTGCTGCAAAAAATGAAAGATTGTGTGAAGCCTGGCGGCAAAGTGATCTGTTTTGAATCTCACTGGATCGCGTCCATGTCTAACCAATATCTACAAGAAACAACGCAGTCGGATGTGGTTAAACTTGGGATTCTGCAAAAATTGTTCGAAATGGATCTGAGCCGTACCGGTAAAGACGGTAACATTGGAATCAAAATCAACAAGACGACGTTTATTGGCGGCTTAATGGAACGAGGATTAACACCCGAAGAAGCAGAGCAACAATTTGAGGCGGAGACGAAATTCCACCATTATTTTAGAGAGCATGGCTTGGATCGATATATGGTATATGCACCATCCATGAAGATTACGTGCGGTACGGTGAATTAATCAACAAGGGGGCTGACATCGATGATTGCCGCACTGTTTCATGGATTTATTTTGGCTATAGGACTCATCATGCCGTTAGGTGTGCAGAACTTTTTTATTTTCTCCCAAGGCGCAGCCAGGAGCAGGTTCTCGTCGGTGCTTCCTATCGTGATTGTTGCCGCCTTATGCGATACGATGTTAATTTTGGCGGCGGTTTCCGGTGTGTCGATTGTTGTAATGAATTTTGGCTGGATGAAGACGGTTCTGCTTGTCTCAGGAATTCTTTTTCTTCTTTATATGGGATTCCTAAGTTGGAGAGCACAACCGGATACGAACACCAATCAGCCGGAGAGGCCGACTCAAATCGGCAAATTGATTGCCTATACGATGATGATTTCAATTCTGAATCCTCACGCCATTCTGGATACCATAGGTGTGATCGGTACCAGCTCGATGTCCTATGCCGGATATGATAAAGTGACTTTTACAGCGGCTTGCGTTGTCGTTTCATGGTTATGGTTTTTCTTCTTGGCGGTGTTAGGCCGGTTTATCGGAAGCAAGGATCCGACAGGCAAACTGGTGCTCGTGCTCAACAAGGTTTCGGCCCTTGTTATGTGGGGAGCAGCGGTGTATTTGTTCACTCAATTGATGTGATCCTTTTTGATCCAGTCCCTGATTCGAAGGGCTTCCGAAGAGTTTCTGGTAAAGAAGATTCAATTGGTTTGCCATAACACGAATACCAAAGCATTGTTGTTTTACTACAAACTCGGCTTTAAGCCGTTCGATATGAAGGATATGGAAGATTATAAACAGGAATTGTTGGCTGGGATTAAAATGAAGCTTGAGATATGAAGGTATAACGCTTGCACAATCCGAACATTTCTCATCTAATAGAATCATAGGTAATAATATGATAATCGGGGATGATCATATGGGAATCAAAGAGACATTGGCCCGTAATTTCAGACAGCCGAGCGGCTTGATGGGAAAACTGGTCGGGTTGTTCATGAACAAAGGCAATGATTTTATGAATCGGTTTACGATCGATTTCCTCCATCCGCAGAGCAGCGACCGAATCCTGGAAATCGGTTTTGGCAACGGGAAGTATATGCACGAAATCGCCGGGAAAATCAAAACCGGTTTTGTGGCAGGCGTCGATTTTTCGAAGACGATGGTCGCTCAAGCGAGGAAACGCAATTATACATACATCAAGCAAGGACTCATGGACATTAAGCTCGGTGAAGTTCAGCAAATCCCCTTCGAGAATGAATCGTTTAACAAAGTGTTTACCGTAAATACGATTTATTTCTGGCCTAATCCGGATAGCGGCTTGAAAGAGATTCACCGCATTTTAAAGCTAGACGGACAACTGATCATCTCCTTTCGTTCCAAGGATAAGATGGAGAAACTGGGGTTCACGAAGCATGGTTTTACCTTGTATGAAACACAACAAGTTATGGAATTGGTGAAAAAAGCGGGGTTCCGGGACATTCGTGTCGAATCCACGGTGGATCGTATGTTGGATGTCAACTGTGTCATCGCGGTAAAGTAGGATGTTGGTTCATTAGAAGAGGAAGAGGGATTGTGATGATTTTGGAAGTAGCCATTTTGAAAGTGAAACCGGGCACGATTAACGACTTTGAAAGCAGCTTTCGCAAAGCATCTAAAATCATATCCAGTATGAAGGGCTACATCGAGCATGAGCTCCAAAAATGCGTAGAAGAATCGGATAAGTATATTCTGCTTGTACGATGGGAAAGTCTCACTGATCATATGGTAGGGTTCAGACAGTCGGAAGGTTACCAAGAATGGAAGGCTCTGCTGCATCATTTTTATGATCCGTTTCCGACGGTGGAACATTATGTGAAGATCAATACGAGTACAGACGGTCGGTGACACTTCAAAAATCCACCTCGAAAAATTTGACCTTGTTATGGCATGGGCTAATGAACGCAGTTGCTCGTAAAAAAGGGGGAGAAGCTTGAAACTTCGTACAGAGACATCAGAAGATCATTCTCAAGTCTATGATCTGAACGTCGCCGCTTTCGGGAATCGGGAGGATGAATCCCGATTGGTTGGACGAATCCGCCAATCGGAAGGGTTCATCCCCGAATTCTCAATTGTAGCCGAAATGGATGAAGACATCGTGGGACATGTGTTATTCAGCAAGGCCACGGTTTCCGACGGTGCGGAAGAACACCCTGTCATCGTTCTTGCTCCCATCGCCGTCCAACCCCAAAGACAGAAACAAGGAATAGGAGCCGAATTGATCCGGGAAGGATTAAAAAGATGCCGTGAGCTTGGCTATGGGGTTGTACTCTTGATCGGTCATCCTTCCTATTATCCGAAATTCGGGTTCCGACCGGCCTTTTTTAATCCAACCAAACTAGGGAAGAGGGACGCCATATTGCGTGAACCATATCCGGTAACAGATGCCATAGTGGAAGACTTGCCGGCGATCGTCGAAATCTACAATTCCACCATTGCCGGCCGTAAGGTGACCGCGGATCTTGAGCCGGTAACGATCAACAGTCGCCGCCGCTGGTTCGACGAACATTCCCCGGATCATCGCCCGCTGTGGGTCATGAAAGACGAGGATCGGATCATCGCGTGGCTAAGCTTCCAATCGTTCTACGGCCGCCCCGCATACAACGCCACGGCGGAACTCAGCATTTATATATCGGAGGATTACCGTTCCAAGGGAATCGGCAGTCAATTCCTCGAGAAAGCCATCCAAGAGAGTCCGCGGCTGTCGCTATTGAATCTGGTCGGATTCGTATTCGGCCATAACGAACCTAGCTTGGCACTCCTCAGAAAATATGGATTCCAACAGTGGGGACTTTTGCCCAAAGTGGCGAATATGGACGGAGTGGAACGAGATTTGGTCATTTTGGGACGACGAGTCTGAGGGGTGAATCCTAGTTAAAGACATGATAAAATGAGATTCAATGAAGAATGACGGAGGGAATGTCATGCCGAGGTTGCGGGTTTACGCTAGGCCCGGGTGTGTCATTTTACTCGTTATATGTGTCTTATTGGCCGCCTCATGCAGCAAAGCCGGAGATCATAACGAGAAAGTGATCCTCGTATCGACCGCCGCGAGTTTGAAAGATAGTTTGGAAGAAATCATTAAGCCATATGAGAGTGACCACCCTAATATCAAGATTCAGCTCAATTTCGGGTCGTCCGGAACCTTGCAAAAGCAAATCGAGCAGGGGGCTCCGGCCGACTTGTTTCTGTCGGCGGGACGACAACAAATGGATGCTTTGATCACCAAAAAACTGGTGAAACAGAGCGAACTTGTCCTCACTAACCGTCTGGTCGTGATCGTCCCAACGGGCAATACGGGCCTATCAGCAGACGTGAAGCAGCTGCTTGATCCGAATATTCGCAAAATTGCGATGGGTCAGCCGGACACCGTACCTGCCGGTGGATATGCTCGGCAATCGTTAACTTCTCTTGGCCTCTGGGACAAGCTGCAACCCAAATTGGTCTATACCCAAGATGTGCGACAGGTGCTTGCCTATGTGGAAACCGGAAATGTGGACGCCGGATTCGCGTATCGGACAGACGCCCTCGGATCCCACAAGGTGAAAATCGCTCTCGAATTACCTGCGGCCAGCCACGATGCGATCGTCTACCCGTTCGGCTTGCTTACCGGGGCCAAATATCCGAATGAAGCCGCAGACTTTTATCGGTATTTGAACTCGGTACCGGCTAGAACCATTTTTGTAAAATACGGATTTCAAAAGCCCTAATAAACGCGGCAGATGGTGATGATATGCGCTTCGATTGGAATGAGTTTCTGGCACCGGTTGGGTTATCGATCCAAGTGGCGTTGCTCGCCAGTTTTATTGTTTTCATACTCGCGCTGGCCGCGGCGAGATGGATGGCCAGGGCCCGCTTTATCGGCAAGCAGGCCGTGGAGACGGTGCTGCTTCTCCCGCTTGTACTGCCGCCAAATGTTGTCGGCTTTGTGCTGTTGGTGGCGCTTGGACGTCGAAGCTGGATTGGCGGGGCCTACGAGTGGCTGATCGGTCAGCCGATCGTTTTCACTTGGGCTGCCGCTGTTATCGCCGCCGTCGTTGTTGCTTTCCCGCTCGCATACCGAACGATGAAAGCGGGATTGGAGGAAGTCGATGCGGAGCTGGAAGATTCCGCGCGTTCGCAAGGCGCGAACGCACGGCAATTGTTCCGGTGGATTACAGCTCCACTGGCTTCCCGCTCACTGCTGGCAGGCTACATTCTGGGCTTCGCACGTTGTCTGGGGGAATTCGGCGCCACGTTGATGATCGCAGGCAACATTCCAAATCGCACCCAGACCCTTCCGACGGCTATTTTTGTCGCTGTGGACAGCGGAAACCTGAACCTTGCGTGGGCATGGGCTGTAACGATGGTGCTGCTTTCGTTCCTCATGCTCCTGGCTGCGGGTCGTCATTCGAAACGATAACGGTTTTGGTTTACAATAACGGTAGTGGATAAAAAGTGAGGTGACGGTAACATGACGGAGCATGAGCAACAACAAGGGGCTTTGGAGTTGGCGACATTCGCGGGTGGCTGTTTTTGGTGCATGGTGAAGCCGTTCGATCAGATGCCGGGGATCGAGAAGGTCGTTTCCGGTTATACCGGTGGACACACGGTGAATCCGACGTACGAGGAAGTGTGTTCGGAAACGACGGGGCATGCGGAAGCGGTGCAGATCACATTCGATCCGGCACAATTCCCCTATACCAAACTGCTGGACATTTTCTGGCAGCAGATCAATCCGACCGACGCAGGCGGCCAGTTCTATGACCGTGGATCATCGTATCGGCCGGCGATTTTTTATCATAGCGAGAAGCAGCGGGAGGAAGCAGAAGCTTCCAAACGGTCTCTGCAGGAGAGCGGCAGATTCGACGCACCGATCGCCGTGGAGATTGTGCCGGCGACCGTCTTTTATGCTGCGGAAGAATACCATCAGGATTATTACAAGAAAAGTGCCCTCCGCTACAAATATTATCGCCAAGGCTCCGGTCGTGACGATTTCATTGCCCGGCATTGGAATTCGGCACGCGACCGGGAGAAATTGCGCGAACGGCTGACGCCGATGCAATTCGAAGTAACACAGAACAGCGCCACAGAGCCGGCTTTTCGTAATGAGTTATGGGACAATCACGAGGAAGGTTTGTATGTCGACATCGTCTCGGGCGTCCCGTTGTTCAGTTCCCTCGATAAATACGATTCGGGCTGCGGATGGCCCAGTTTCACGAGGCCGTTGAATGACGGCACCATCAACGAAAAGGATGATCTCGCTCACGGGATGATTCGAACGGAGGTAAGAAGCCGGGAAGGGGATTCGCATCTGGGCCATTTGTTTCCGGATGGTCCGGTGGAGACCGGGGGACTTCGTTACTGCATCAATTCTGCGGCATTGCGATTTATTCCGGTCGATCGTCTAGAAGAGGAAGGGTACGGGGCTTATCGTAAGCTATTTGATGAAGAAAAATAACAAAAGGCGGCCGTCACTTCCAAGAAGTGTCGAGCCGCCTTTTTCCAGACCATTTGTACCAAAAACCGCTTTTTTTAGTCCTTCGATTTTGGATCACTTGTTTTCTCCCCTCCAGGTTACAACGTTATTATGCCTGCAGAAAAAAAGATGGAAGATGATTTAAAAAAAAGAGGCGGTCATCACTTCCAAGAAGTGTTGAGCCGCCTGCTGCCGAACCATTTGTGCCAGAAACCCCGATGTTGACTTGCCTGATCTTTCCCTGTCGAATAGGGAGGCGTTATTGGCTTAAGGTATAAGCCGCTGCGAGTATTCTTTTCGATTTCCGATAGGCGGAATTGCATCATTTTCTCTAAATGGTAAGTGCCGCAGCTCTGGATCATGGGTTTTCACCTCCTCTTGGTTACATCCTCATTATGCGCTCGTCAAAAAGGGATAAAAAGTGTAGAATAAATGTAAGATATTTCCCCTTTTTTTCATGATGGAGGGATACGATGCAAACGGCTACGGCGGAACGTTATTTGGACTTGTATCAACGTTTCGGGAGCGGTGATGGAATCGGGGCTCCGATCGAGGTTTCGTTGGATGAACTGGCCGAAACGCTTTATTGTACGACGCGAAACGTGAAGCTCGTGCTGCGCCGGATGGAAGAGGATGGTTGGATCCATTGGGAACCGGGCCGGGGAAGAGGCAACCGATCCCGCCTTATTTTTCGCTCGGAACGCGACTCTCTGCTCTTTGATGTCTCTCGGAAAATGGCACAACGCGGCGATTATAAGCAAGCATTCGAGTTGATTCATTCTCATGGGAAAGGCTCTTCCGTGAAAGAACGGTTCACCGAATGGTTGGATCTTCATTTCGGATATCGGACGGAAACGCCCGACGGCAAGCGTGAAGTAGATATACTGCGGCTGCCCGTTCACACCCCGATTGTGACGTTGGATCCGGCGGAGGTTTACTATGCATTCGATGCGCACATTTTGAGAGAATTGTACGATCGGCTGGTGCAATACGATCCGTCGACCGGCCGGGTGGTTCCCGCTTTGGCGCATAATTGGGAGAGCAATCCGGAGGCAACCGTCTGGCAATTTCATCTTCGCAAAGGCGTTTTGTTTCACCATGGGCGGGAGCTGACTGCGGACGATGTTATTTTCACGCTGAATCGGATGCGCACGGGCAAGGCGCATAGTTGGATGCTGCGTACGCTTGTAAGTGTGGAAGCGATCGGGAAGCGGACCGTCCGCATCGAATTGAACAAGCCGAATCGGATTTTTCATCGATTCATGAGTTCGGCCGCAGTATCGATCCTGCCCCGTGAGTTGGTACAGCGGGATGAAGAGCGGTTTTTCAAGTCGCCGGTCGGGACCGGACCTTTCTGTGTAACGGAATGGAACGAGGACCGGTTTGTGATGGCTGCGCATACCGGTTACTATCAGGGGCGTGCCCATCTGGACGGCGTAATCATCGCATTCATGCCGGAAGATCACGGCGATTCTTCCCGCAAATGCTGGGAAAAGCTGATGTTCGACCATGATCATCAAGACATGAAACCGGAAGAAGAATGGGATACCGTGGAGACGATGTGCAAGGGATGCACATTGCTCACTTGGAATATGGGCAAGGATGGACCTCAACAATCCCCTCTGTTTCGCAAAGCGATCGATCTGTTGATAGACCGCAACGCGATGATCCGCGAATTGGGGGGAGACCGGATGTATGCCGCCCGGGGATTCCGTCCGGATGACGAGACGCCGAACCGGACAATCCACAGCGATGCGGAGCGGGCGAAGGCGCTGCTTCAGGAGGCGGGTTATGACGGCGCGCCGGTAACCATTTATGCGAAAGGTGTCCATGAAGCGGATGCCAACTGGATTCGAAAGCGTTGTGCAGAATACGGCATTGCGGTTAACGTGCGTTCGAGCGATTGGACGGACATATGGCAAAAAGATTTCATCCGGGAAGGAGACGGCATTTTGTACGGTCTCGTATTCGCCGAGGACGATGTATGTGAAATCGAGACGTACGAACAGGCCGGCAGCTTCTTAAGAGAGCATCTTGAACCCGATTTCCGGGAATGGGCGGCAGGGAAGATCGACGAAGCGCTTGCTGCACATACCACCGATGAGAGACGCAAGAAGCTGGAACAAATCGAAACACGCATCCGCGAGGAGGCGCACGTTCTGTTCCTGATTCACAAAAAAACGAATACGACATATCAGCCGGGCATCAAAGGAGTAACCACAAACCAGCTGGGCTGGATCGATTTCAAGACGGTGTGGGTGCAAAACGGAACGATCCGATAGAAACAGTTATGTCGATGAGTGAGCCCACTCTTCGGCTTTTTGATATAATGAATCGAGTGATAGCGCATACAAGGAGGAAGCTGGCGGATGGAAAGCCGAGTAGAAAAAGACTTTTTGGGGGAAAAGGAAGTTCCGGCCGGGGCCTATTACGGCATCCAAACGATGCGTGCGGTGGAGAATTTCCCGATCACGGGCGTGCCGATTCATGCTGAGCTTCTTAATGCCTTGGCCCATGTGAAGAAAGCGGCGGCAAAGACGAATGCGGATTTAAAGCTGCTGCCGCCACGGATTGCGGAAGCGATTATCCGGGCATCCGACGAGGTGGCGGATGGGGTGCTTGCCGACCAGTTCATCGTCGATTCGATTCAGGGCGGCGCGGGAACTTCCATCAACATGAATATGAACGAGGTGCTGGCAAACCGGGCACTCGAACATTTGGGGTATGCCAAAGGGGACTATTTTCATTGCAATCCGAACAACCATGTGAACATGGCCCAATCGACCAATGATGCCATTCCTACTGCACTTCGCATCGCGGCTTACCGGTTGACGCAAACGCTGTTGGAAGCGATGGATGCGCTGGTGCAAGGCTTCGCCCGCAAGGAGAAGGAATTCGACGACGTGATCAAAATGGGCCGCACCCATTTGCAGGATGCGGTTCCGATCCGGATGGGACAAGAGTTCGGTGCGTATAGGCGGGTGCTGGAGCGGGATGTCGCGCGAATCAGCCGGGCGCGGGACAATCTGTTGACCGTGAACTTGGGGGCGACTGCGGTGGGCACCGGACTCAATGCCAAGGTAGAATATATCGGGCAGGTCGTGTCGCTGTTGGCGGAGGACCTGCGAATTCCGTTGCGTCCGGCCGAAGATTTGGTTGATGCGACCCAAAACTCCGACGCCTACACGGAGTTGTCCGCTTCGCTTAAAGTATGTGTTGTCAACCTTTCGAAAATATGCAACGACATCCGGTTGATGGCCTCAGGTCCGCGGACGGGATTGGGCGAACTTATGCTGCCGCCGCGTCAACCGGGATCCTCCATCATGCCGGGTAAGGTGAATCCGGTCATGGCGGAAGTCGTGAACCAGGTCGCGTTTCAGGTCATGGGCAACGATCATACGATTTGTATGGCGGCGGAAGCCGGCCAGTTCGAGTTAAACGTCATGGGACCGGTGATTGCGTTTAACTTGCTGCAGTCACTCAAAATTTTGCGTAACGCGGTTGACGTGTTCCTGCGGTTTGCGCTGGATGGCATGGAGGCGAACCGGGAGCAATGCCGGACGAATGTGGATCGCAGCTTCGGCATCGTCACCGCACTGAACCCCCATCTGGGTTACGAGGTTGCGGCGCGTATCGTCAAGGAGGCTTCGGCTTCGGGCATTTCGGTCCGTGAGCTGATTCTGGAGCGGAATATTTTGACGCCAGAGGAAATCGAAGTCATTCTCGATCCGGTCCAGATGACGACGCCCGGAATTGCTGGGGAGTGGCTGCTCACCGGACGGGACAGAGCAGAGAACAAGTAAAAGAACCGGGTTGACTATGGTATACGCGGAGGTATTGGAATGAATGGTTCTCAGGGCAAATTAAGCGGCAAAAACGTGATCATCCGGCTTGAAATGAATGTGGAACGAATGACATTCGGCGAGGTTGCAACCGCGATTTCAGCGGCAGGCGGCGACATTGTTGCCATTGACATCATTGGAACGACCACAGAGACTACTGTCCGCGATTTGACGGTTAATGTGTCAGACGGGGGAGACGTCAGTCACATTACAGAGGCGCTCGGACGGCTGTCCGACGTGAAGGTTATGCATGTGTCTGACCGGACGTTTCTGCTGCATCTGGGCGGTAAAATCGCGATTGTTCCGAAGACGCCGATCCAGAACCGCGACGATTTATCGCGTGTCTACACACCGGATGTCGCAAGGGTGTGCATGGCAATCCATGAGGATCCGGGCAAAGCGTTCACGCTTACGATCAAGCGGAATACGGTGGCGGTCATCTCCGACGGAAGCGCCGTTCTCGGGCTGGGCAATATCGGTCCTCGCGCGGCGATGCCCGTCATGGAAGGCAAGGCGATGCTGTTTAAACAATTCGCCGAGGTGGACGCATTCCCGATTTGCCTGGAAACCCAAGACACCGAAGAAATCATCAAAGTGGTGAAAGAAATCGCCACCGCTTTCGGCGGCATCAACTTGGAGGACATCTCTTCGCCTCGCTGCTTCGAAATCGAACAACGGCTTCGGCAGGAGCTGGATATTCCGGTTTTCCACGACGACCAGCATGGAACGGCTGTTGTGTTGTACGCGGGACTGATCAATGCGCTTAAACTGACCGGCAAGTCGATTCGCGATATTAAAGCGGTTGTATGCGGAATAGGAGCGGCCGGCGTCGCGTGCGGCAAGATTTTGCTGTCCGGAGGAATCGGTGAATTGGTCGGCGTAGACAAGGAAGGAATTTTGAACGCCGATGAGTCGTACGAGAATCCAATGAAGAACTGGTTTGCCGAGAATACGAATCCTAGACGGTTAAAAGGGAATTTGTCGGATGCGTTGACCGGCGCGGACGTGTTCATCGGCGTATCTTCCGGAGGAATTCTTAAGCGAGAGGACGTGCTCCGGATGGCGCCGGATCCGATCGTATTCGCGATGGCGAATCCGACACCGGAAATCCCTCCCGAGGAGATCGAGGATATCGTCGCGGTTGTGGCCACCGGACGCTCGGACTATCCGAACCAGATCAACAATGTACTCTGTTTTCCCGGCATGTTCCGCGGTGCATTGGACTGCCGCGCTTCCGACATCAATGAAGAGATGAAGCTGGCAGCAGCCGAAGCGATCGCCTCAAGCATCGGGGAGCGGGAGCTGAACAAACAGTACATCGTGCCCAGCGTATTTAACCAGAATGTCGTGCCGGCTGTGCGCGAACGTGTCATCCAAGCCGCAATCGCCACCAAAGTGGCGCGGAGAATTCCCCGCGATTTTCGCTGATCGGTGAGGAGGGCATAGAGATGCTGCAAATTGATTTGTCCGGCAAAACCGCTCTCGTCACGGGAGCGACCGGCCAATTGGGCCGGGTGATGATTCGCACGTTGGCACGGGCGGGAGCGGACGTAGTCATTCACTATCAGAACAATGAGCGGATGGCGAAGGAACTGTTGACCGATATTGAAGGGACGGGCAGGCGCGGTTTCATCGTACAAGGGGACATCACGGAACGCGAGCCGGTAAGAGAGATGCAACGGAAAGTTAACGAAGCGGTCGGTGCCGTGGATATTGTCGTGGCGAACGCGGTCATCCAATATCAATGGACATCGGTCTTGGAGCAGGCTCCGGAAGACTATGAGAGCCAGTTCGAATCTTGTGTATTGCAAAATGTATACTTGGCTCAAACTTTTGTGCCTGGGATGATCGAGCGCAAGTGGGGACGGATGATCGGCATTAACACTGAATGCTCGATGCAAAACTTCCCAGGCCAGTCCGCTTACGTGGCGGGAAAACGCGGTATGGACGGCGTATACCGCGTCCTCGCCAAGGAAGTCGGCGAGCACGGCATTACAGTCAACCAAGTGGCGCCGGGCTGGACGATCAGCGACCGGGACCGTGAAAATCACACCGAGCGAAGCGAGGCCTATGAAAGTGCCGTTCCGCTTAAGCGTAGAGGTACCGATCAAGAGATCGCTAATACGGTGGCTTTTTTGGCATCCGATCTGGCCAGTTATATTACCGGTGCCTACATACCGGTCAGCGGAGGCAATGTCATGCCTGCGATTTGATTCGCTTGCGGGCAAGCAAAGTGATTGGATGACCAGCCTTATTTATATGTAACCAAGAGGCGGATTTTTATCCTGCAAGAAAAATGGGAATACTTCCATAGTCTGGAGTCACACGCGTGCCAAAAGGGACGTGTATTTGAGCATCCGACTGCCATGAAAGTACTGCCCCATCGAAGGATTCGGCGGTACTCTATGCAGAATGGTCGGACGAACATGGCCTGCACATCCAAATACGCAATGACCACCGTGTGTCATTCTCCTCTCCGGTCGGGTAAGGAAGGATACGGAATCCGCCAGTCGGATGCCGTAAACCGATCCGAGGAGGAATCCCCATGAAACGACTGACGGAATCGCAAATCGGCAAGCTGAAGCAGAGATTGACGGAAGAAAAACAACAATTGGACAATCATTTTGAAATAAATGGTACAACGGAGGAGACGCTAACGGCAGACTCCGGCGGTGAATTGTCCGCTTACGACAATCATCCGGCGGATATAGCGACAGAGACGTTCGAACGGGAAAGAGATCATGCAATAGACGAATCGTTCGGTCAGAAGCTTCAGGAAGTCAAAGCCGCACTGCAGCGGATAGATGAGGGAACTTACGGCGTATGCGAAGTTTGCGAGAATCTCATTCCGTATGAACGGCTTGAGGCGCTTCCTTGGACAGCGTATTGCATCGAACATGCCGATACGGCGGTGAACGGGTTCGGCAAAACGGAAACTGAAACCGCGGTAAGCTACGAAATGCTGCCACCGGTTCTACCTGACGATACGGACGCACTCCGTACGCTTGAGGATTATGGAAGCTCCGATTCGCCGGTTCCGGGACCAAGGGAGGGGTGAACAATGCAGACGATCTGGAAAGGAGCGGTCAGCTTCGGACTGGTCAATGTGCCGGTGAAAATGTTCACCGCTACGAAGGAGAATGACATTCCAATGAAAATGCTCCACAAAAAGTACAACGTTCCCATCCATTATTCCCGGACTTGCCCCAAATGCGAGAAAGAAGTGGAATGGAGCGAGATCGTCAAAGGGTACGAATATGAGCCGGGACATTTTGTCACTTTCGATAAAGAAGAATTGGACACGATCGCCTCCGAGAGCACACGGGAGATCCGCATATTGGATTTTG
>JAQBPQ010000225.1 GCA_028287445.1 Cohnella sp. | reverse complement strand
ATCTTCCCGCCCGAAACCGAACCGTCCGCCAAGTGAGCTTCCCCGACGCTGCCCAGAGCGATTTTCGCTGCATGGACACTGCCGTCGGCCAGATGCAATTCCGTCACGGACTCGAAGCTTAGATGTTCCGATAAAACCAAACCATCCGTCAGATGATGAGTTCTGATGGCCTGTGAAGCCAATTGAAGCGAGCCGATGCTTCCGGATATGATTTTGTTTGAGTCTATCGAGCCTGGCGCGATTTGATCGGATCCGACAGCCCCATCCACGATTTTATCGCGTACGACACTCCGATCGGCCAACTGCTCGATTCCCACCGCACCGGGAACCAGTTTGCCCCCCGATACCGAACCGTCCGCCAGGTGCGATTCCGTTACACTGCCCATAGCCATTTTCGAAGCGCCAACGCTTGCGTCGGCCAGATGAACCGCCCTGACCGACTCGAAACCCAGATGCTCCGAGAAAACCGAACGATTCGCCAAATGTTCGGCCAACACCGACTCTGGTATCAAATGCTCCGAACCGATGCTGCGGACTGCGAGTTTCTCTCCGTTGACGGAACCTTCCGACAATTGGTCGGTACCGACGGCTCCAGCGGCGATTTTCTCGCCAATGACGCTGCGGTCGGCCAATTGCGCGAAACCGACTGAGCCGGCCGCGATCTTCCCGCCCGTCACCGAACCGTCCGTCAAATGAGCTTCCCCAATGCTGCCGGGAGCGATTTTCGCCGCATGAACGCTGCCGTCGACCAGATGCGATTCCGTCACGGAGTCGAAGCTCAGATGTTCCGATAAAACCAAACCATCCGTCAAATGATGAGTTCGAATGGCCTGCGGGATCAGATGAAACGAGCCGATGCTGCCCGGGAGGATTTTGTCCGAGTCTATCGAGCCCGGTGCAATTTGATCGGAGCCGACAGCCTCGTCAGCGATTTTGGCGCGCACGACACTCTGATCCGCCAATTGCTCGATTCCCACCGTGGCCGGAGCTAGTTTGCCGGTCGTCACCGAACCGTCCGCCAAGTGCGATTCCGTCACACTGCCCAAGGCCATTTTCGAGGGGCCAACGCTGCCATCGACCAGATGGACCGCCAAGACTGAGTCGAGACTGAGGTGCTCTGAAAAAACCGAATGCATAGCCAAGTGGTCAGCCGTCACCGATTCCGGCATCAATTGTGCCGCACCGACGCTGTGTACGGCGAGCTTCTCTCCGTTTACGCAACCTTCCGACAATTGATCGGTTCCAACGGCTCCGACTGCGATTTTATCGCGAGTGACGCTCCGGTCGGCCAATTGCGCGGAGCCGACTGAGCCGGCCGCAAGCTTCCGGGTCGTCACCGAACCGTCCGCAAGATGCGGTTCCGTTACCGATTCAAATCCGAGATGCTCTGAATACACCGATAATTCCGTCAAGTGATCGGGTAAAATCGATCTCGGCACCAAGTGAGAAGAACCCACACTGCGCGCCGCGATGACGACAGAATCTACTGCACCGGGAGCGAGGTGTTCCGAGCCGATGGTGGCATCTGCAATTTTGTCGCCGGTAATGCTTTGGTCGGCAAGCTGCCGGAATCCGACGGATCCGGTGGCCAACTTAGCGGCTGTGATCGACTGATCCTCCAAACGCTCTTCTCCTATAGGAGCCGCGGCTATTGCGATGGTCTGCAGCAAGACAGGATCCAGCTTGCCCGGGGTCACGCTCCCGGATGCCAGTTTCGCTTCCGATACTGCGCCGTCCGCCAGTTTCCTTTCGGTCACCGAGCCGTAAGTGAGCTTCCCCTCTGTTATCGCTCCGTCGGCCAGCTTCTCTTCCTCCACCGATCCGTCTCGCAAATGAACGGCATGCACCGCATCCGGCTCCAGCCGATCCCCGCCGATCGGTCGGTCCGCTTTTTTGGCCAGTTCGTACAAATCCGGCGCCAGATGGGAGACGGTCACCGTTCCTTTGCGGAGATGATAACCATGCAACGTTTCGGGCTTGAGGTGTTTACCGGCGATGCTCTCAAGCGCAAGATGATCGCCGTCAATACTGCCGTCCGCCACTTTCTCAGCCGTTACGGAGCCGTCGGCCATTTTCGCAGAGGTTACCGCTCCCGCAGCAATGGCTCGTTCCCGGACACTTTCCGAAGCGAAGTGAACATCGGTTACCACCTGATCGCTTAAATGCTCAGACCCGAGCAATTTCGGCTGCAAATGCGCCGTACCTACGGAACCGGGTGCCAAATGTTTTCTGCCTATCGCCCCCTCCGCCAAATGGCGGCTCTCGATACTTGCCGATGTCAAATGGGAGGACGTCACCGCTTCCTCATTCAGATGCAAGCCGCGGATGCTTTTCTCCGCCAGATGAAAACCAAGAACCGCCTGTGGGGCCAAGTGCCGGCTTTCTACTGCTTCAGAGGCCAAACTCACGGCCGTAACGGCATCTTCGGCCAACGCGGGGGCTGTGACCGCACCTTCCGAGATCGAATCCGCGGTTACGCTGCCTGCTTTCAGATGGATAGATCTAACCGCTTGTTTCTGGAGTTGTGCCGGACCCACAGAACGGTCTGCCAGTACCCGTTCCGTTACCGCCTGATCGGCCAAAGCCGCCGTTCCGACCGTGTTTTCTTCCAATTTCGAAGACGTTACGCTTCCATCGGCTATTTTGGCTGTCGTGACCGCAAAGTCGGCTAGTTTGTCAGTGGATACGCACTCCGGGGATAACTTCAGTGAAGTGATCACATGATCGGTTAAATGCTGGGAGAACACGGAGCGGATGCCGATCTGCCGCTCCCCTACCGCACCCGGTGCGATGGCTTTGTCCGTCACGGACTCCGGCTGAAGCGCCGAGGCGCCGACCGAACCGGATGCCAAGTGCGCCGCGTCGATGGCACCGGCTCTGACATGCCGGCCTTCTATCGCTTCCGTCGCCAAGGCGCCGCCCGTCACCGCTTCAATACCGAAATGGTAGGGCTTGAGCAAACCACCGGCCAGCTTGTCGGGCGTGATGATCTCGGGAGACAGATGCTCCGTCTTGATGGTTTGCCGGGCAATGTGGCGGCTTTCAATGGCGTTGTCCGCGATTTTGACGCCCGATACGGATTGGTTGGACAAATGTGAGGTACTGACCAAGCCTTCGGCCAGATGTTTGCGATCTACAGCTCCCAGGGCCAACTGTAGGGGGCCAATCGATCCGTCTTGCAAGTGTCCACGGCCTATCGCACCGTCTGCCAGATGATAGCCTTCGACTGCCTGCACGGTAAGATGCCTGGACTCCACCGATCCATCCGCCAATTTGTCCGCCACAACACTGGCGCGGGACAAATGTCGGGACTGCACCGCTTCGTCGGACAGTTTGCCGGATACGATGCTTTGGTCTGCGATTTTCATCGAGGTAACGGCATGATCTACCAATTTCATGGTGGAAACCGATTGTTCCGCAAGCTTTGACGCCTTGACCGAATGGTCCGCCAAGTGTCGAGACTCAACGATTCCTTGTGCCAAATGTGCGTTTTGTACCGATTCGGCCTGCAGATGTTCGGATCCGACCGATCCGGACGCTAACTTAGTTCCAGTGACGGAGCGATCTGCGACTTCGCGATCCCCGACCGCCCCGTCCGCGAGGTGCTCCGACTCCACGACGCGAGGGGCCAAATGCTTTCCCTGCAGCACCCCTACGGCAACATGCTCGGCTAGAACGAGTCCTTCCGCCAGGTGCCTGGACTCCACCGCTCCACGTGCGATTTTGTCGGCTGTCACCGCAGATTCCCTCAGCTTGCTGAATGTCACCGATTCGTCGGCGAGCTTGGATGTGTCGATCGACTCGTTGGCCAGGTTCTCGGTTCGGATCGCTCCGCTCTGGATTTTGTCCGACGTCACCGACTGATCCTGAAGCAAATCCGACGTAATCATCGAAACACTTAAATGCTTTGCCTGGATCGATCCCTCCGCGATTTTGTCGGAGCTGATCGTCCGATCGGCCAGCTTTTCCGAAGAAACACTGCCGTCTTTCAACTTCTCCCCGGTTATCGAACGATCTCGGATTTTCTGGCCGGAAATCGCATTTTTGGCCAGATGTTCTCCCGTGATCGATTCGGAAGCCAGCTTGGAAGACGTAACCGATCCGTCGGCCAGCTTGATCGCCGTCACCGCGAAATCGGACAAAGACGCCGTGTGCACCGATTCGGCCGCCAATTGCCGATTGCCGACCGCGAATGGAGCGATTTTATCTCCCGTCACCGAGCCGTCCGCCAAATCGTCGGTATATACGACAGGCGCAGGCCTCGATGGCATGCGCTTCTCTTCGAGCCGGGAATGGCGCTCCCCCGGAGAACCCGTATCGGGGACTGCTCCTCCGGCATCCACAACCGGTTCCGAAATGTCTACCGCGATCAGGGAGACGAGCCGATCAGACGTCTCTTCTTCCTCTTTCAGCAGCTCGTTAACCGATTCGGCAGCACCCGAAGGTTCTGAATCCGCCGAAACGACCTCCTTGTCCGAGGAGGTTGCAATCGCCACAATATCTTCGGTCTCCTGAAGTGTGGATACGTACTCCGGCGCAGCGGAAACCGCTGCGGGAACCGTGGAGTTCGGCCCCCTACCAGCAGGTTTGCCGCTCGCCTTGCCGGCCGCTCGCCCTTGCTTGGCGCCCTGCCGTTCGGCCGGCCTGGCCTCCGCCGGATCCGTCACAGCCGCGCCATGAACCTCCATCGGTTTGGCTTTCGTCTTTTGTATATCGTCCAGCCATTGAAGCTCCCGTTTGTTCGGATTGTCGACGTAATAGAGCGGCTTGCGCTTTTTGAGTGTCTGTTTCGGTTTGCCCTTTCTCATGTCCCTCACCTTCCCCGTGATCAGCCTTCAGCATCATATGCATTCACCCATAGGCACGTCACGAGGATGGGCGGCGGTGTTGCACTTTGGACGGCGATATGGCACACTTAGCAGATGAAAAACATGACATGGATAAAGGAGTGGCCGGCCGAATGAGTCGCCTGCTGCTGCGCGTTATGACGGAACTGTCCTCGCGGAAATTCGTGTCGCGAATGGCGGGGACGCTGGCCAAATCCGCCTACAGCCGCCGTTTCATCCGACGCTTTGCCGACACTTACCGAATTCAAGTGCATGAAGCGGAGAAGAAGCTGGAAGAATACGCTACGCTTAACGAATTCTTTACCCGGCGGTTGAAGCCGGGCAGCCGTACGATCGATTCCGCCGTGGAATCGCTTGTGAGTCCCGTGGATGCCAGAATTGCGGCATGCGGTCCGATCCGGGACGGTCTGCTACTGCAAATCAAAGGCCAGGATTACACGCTGGACGAACTGTTGAACGGTTCTCCCCGTGTAGCGCAATACCGGCACGGCTATTATTGGGTTCTCTATTTGAGCCCGACGGATTATCATCGAATTCACTCTCCATGTGATGGAGATGTCGTCGAGACAGAGCACATGCCCGGACGGGTATACCCGGTAAACGAGTTTGGTCTCACCCACATGCGCAAAGTGCTCTCCCGTAATGAAAGGTTGGTCACTTATATCCGTCACGAGAGCGGCGAACTGGCCGTCGTCAAAGTCGGCGCCCTGAATGTCAGCAGCATCCGTTATGTAGATCCTCTGCCGAAGAGGCTGACACGAGGCGAAGAGCTCGCTTACTTCGAATTCGGATCCACCGTCGTACTCTTGACCGAGGACGGGACGCTGGATCCGCGGACGGATTTGAACACCGGAGATACCGTCCGCATGGGTGAATGGCTCGGCACCCTTGCTGAACGAATGAAAGGGAATGCGGCGGATAAAAGTGCGGATTCCAATAGTCAACCATAACCAAAAACGGCATCGCCCATGCGGCAATGCCGTTTCCTTGTTTTCGAACGATCCTTTATATAGCCATGATTTACGACTAACGAATCTCCGAAGGACTTTTCCCCGTATATTGCTTGAATTGCCGGCTGAAAAAGAAAATGTCCCGGTAGCCCAGAGCATCCGCCACTTCGGTGACGTTCATCCCGGCGTGCACAAGCAGGTGCTGGGCTCTTTCGATTCGCGTTCGAATCATATACGTTTGCACGGACATGCCGATCATCTCTTTAAACTTAATCGAGAAATAACGCGGAGAAAGTCCCGCTCTTGCCGCCAGATCATCTACCCGATGCGCGGTTCCGGGATGTTGCCGGATATAGTTCGCCACTTCGTGAATGCTTTCCGTCAGTTGATTGCTCGCCTTGCGCTCCACCGGCTCGTCGCGATCATGGCGCAGCAGATGAATCACGAGCTGCTTCAATATCAGACTCGCTTCCTCCTCCGCCGCGAAGGTTCGCACGAGGAATAGACGCACGTAACGCGCCAGCAAAAACTCGAAATCGAATGGATCCTCGATCACCCGGTAAGACTCCGGTACGAGTTGCACGGGTTCGGAGACGTCGAAATGGATGTATGTCAGAACCAGAGGTTTCTGGGGATTATGCGTGGCGCTTGTGTGATCGCCGGGACAGAATAGGAAGCAGCTTCCTTTGCCTACCGAATGGGGGCGGCCGTTGAGCACGACTTCCCCCTCCCCGCTCCAAACGTAAAACAAATCGTAATTGGCCAGCGGCTTTTCGCGTTTCTGCCATTTCCAACCCGGTTCGCACATGATTTTGGCAAAAGCGGGCAGCAGCACGAAGGATGATGGTGCCGCGTTCAGCATCGGAATTCCTCCTAACGCGAGTCGAATCCTGCACCATTTTACTCTAGTTCGCATGGTTTCTCTTGTCAATGCAGACGGAACCGGAAAGCCTTCGTCTGATGGCCGTGTTTTCCGGCCGATTTCGATGACGGTCCCGATTCGTTCGTGTATAATATCACCTGACGACCCATTGGCCGTGTACCGAGAACGAATAGGTGGAAGGATGGAAAACATGAATCCCCTCGCACAGCAGTTAAACGACACGATCTCCAAGGAACAGCCCAGTGTCTATGAGATGTTGTCCACACTCGGCAAAGCGATCTACATGCCGAAGATCGGCATTTTAAGCCAAGCCGCCGAAGCCAAACAAAAGGCGAACGTTTATAACGCGACCATCGGCATCGCGACCGAGAACGGTAAGCCGATGCACCTTGGAGTGATCCAAGAAACGCTGTCCGCATACGATCCCAAAGATCTTTATGAATATGCCCCGCCGGCCGGCAAACCGGAGCTCCGGACCGTGTGGAGAGATAAAATGCTGCAGGAAAACCCGTCTTTGGCGGGCCGCCAGCTGAGTCTTCCGATCGTGACCCACGCGTTGACTCACGGACTAAGCATTGTCGCCGACCTGTTCGCCGAACAAGGAGACGCCGTCATTCTTCCCGATAAGAACTGGGAAAATTATGAGCTGACCTTCGGCATCCGTCGCGGCGCCGAGATGGTGGAGTATCCTCTCTATGACGCTGACGACCGGTTCAACGCGGCGGGCTTGCGTGACGCACTGCTATCTCGCAAGGGGCGCGGCAAAGCGATTGTCCTGCTGAACTTCCCGAACAATCCGACCGGCTATACACCGGGCGTCGATGAAGGCCGGGCGATCATCGCAGCCATCAAGGACGCCGCCGAAGCTGGAATCAATGTCGTGGCCGTTACGGACGATGCCTATTTCGGCTTGTTTTTCGAAGATTCCTTGCACGAGTCCTTGTTCGGGCAGTTGTGCGGTTTACATGAACGCGTGCTGCCGATCAAAATCGACGGCGCCACCAAGGAAGAGTATGTGTGGGGCTTTCGGGTCGGCTTCATCACGTTTGGCGGCTTATCGGAAGCGTGTCTCTCCGCGCTGGAGCAGAAAACGGTCGGCATGATCCGTGCGACGATTTCCAGTGCTGCTCATCCTTCGCAGACTTTTGTGCTAAAAGCTTTGAAATCGCCGGACTTCCTTGTTCAGAAGGAACAGAAATTCCGGATCATGAAAGGCCGGGCCAACCGGGTCAAGCAGCTGCTTGACAGCGGAAAATACGGCCGCGATTGGAGCTATTATCCGTTCAACTCCGGCTACTTCATGTGCTTGAAGTTAAACGGCGCCGATGCGGAATCGGTGCGCCAACGGTTATTGGAAGCCTATGGCGTTGGGGCGATTGCACTCGGCGAGACCGACCTTCGCGTGGCCTTCTCCTGCATCGAGGAGCCGCAGTTGGAAGACTTGTTCGACCGGATCCATCAGGCGGTACTGGATGTCAAAGCCGGCAAATAAAACCCCGAAAAAGACAAAACTCCACGATCGCGTGAACTGCGGTGGTGGAGTTTTTTGAACTTTGTCAGACGTTTCAATCGTCTTCCTCGTCCCCGGATTTGCCGATTCGCCGCGGAATGAGCCACACATTCCAAAGCAACCCGGCAGCGAGCGCCGCTGGAGCGATCCACACCATCGACGATGGATGAAGTATCGCGGTAAGCAACCAGAGCAGCATCGTTGCCGCGGTTCCGGCCACCCGGCCGACTGCGGCAGCCCCGTTTCGGCGGCCTTCCGGCGCAATCGGCAGCGTATCGACGGACATGGTCCATCTTTGCCTGCCAAGTTCTGTGAGCTGAACACCACCGATCAAAAAACCGATGCCATACGCCACCCAAGCCAAAATCGGATGGTTGACCGACACCGCCACGATCAGCCCGATTACCGCGTACCAACGCAGGAAAGCGCCGAATGTATCGCCTCGGGTGAATGTTTTCGCGTAAAGATATCGCCAGGCCGATTCCCGGTTCCATCGCAGCCGGTCACCGATCCAAGACGCCCAACGTCTGCGGGAGGGATGTGAATCTTCTGCGGGCAGATCCACAAACCAGCCGAGGAACCGGTTCCAGTTTCGACGAACAGCCTCTTCCTCCGAGATCAGCTTGCTCCACGGCAGCGCATAGCGCTCGGGAAACCCCCAGCATAACGTCACAATGAGCACTGACATTAACGACACGGCCAGCGCGGGCAGAAGCGGACCAAGCAGCAATCCCCTTGCCGAAACCAGGGTGACCGCATAGCGTACGACCCGAAGCGGCACTCGGCCGGAGCCATACACCATCTGTCTCTCACGCCAAGCTCCGTAAGCATTCCATGCGGCCAGTGCCGCAAACCACCCGCCCAATAGCCAGACAGACCGGCTGGAAGCGGCGGCTTCTGTCAGCGGGGCCCTCTGGTAAACCGGGATAAATAGGGCATATACCGCCAAGGTACGAATAAAACCGACAGTAAGGCTAAGATTTAGTGCCGGGCGTATGTATTCACGAAGCAATGACGTTTCCAAGGCAAGCAAAAAATCAGGAACCGCCGGACGCAAGTAGGTTCGGAGGGGAGACCTTATCGCTGCCAAGGCAATCGCAATCGTTCCGGCGGCGCCGGCCGGAAACGTTGCAGGTACATCGCGCAGCAGTTGCACATAACTGATCACTAAAGTAAACAGGATGGCCGAAGCCACAAGGCCGAAGCCGCTTTGCGCGACATAGCGGAAATACGGCACGATTTCCGAGCGAAACGCGGCCGAACGGCTTTCCCTTAATGTGCGCAGAAACCCGCGTTGCTCTTCGTCCCGATTAAGCACGCGGGGTTCCTCCCTCCGCTTCCTCCGCTTTCTGCTCTTCCGCCAGCACCAAGGCCTCGAACGCGTCGTCGAGCGACGCATCCGATCCTTGGAACCCGGCTGATCGTTTCACTTCCTCCGTCGTTCCCTGCGCGATAATACGTCCCCGGTGAAGCACAACCAGCCGGCTTGCATGGCGCTCCAAGGCCGGCAAAATATGAGAGCTCAATAAGATCGCGCATCCGCGTGCGCGTGCTTCCTCCAATGCCACCAGCAGTCCTCGGATCGCGAGCGGATCGAGGCCGAGAAGCGGCTCATCGATAATGAGCAGCGGCGGAGACACGAGCAAGGCGTTCATGAGCATCGTTTTTTGCTTCATTCCTTTGGAGAGCGTATCCGGAAGCGAATTCAAAGCGTCGGTCATCCGAAACTGCTGCGCGAGTTCGCGGGACCTGTTCTCCGCCGCTTCTCGATCCAGTCCGTAAGCCGTCGCGGTGAACCGGAGATGCTCCCGGACGGTCAAATGCGGCAACAAGACCGGCTGTTCCGGTACGTAAGCGCACGATTGCCGATATCGTACGCGGTCCTCATCCAACAGGACGCCGGAAACCCGCACTTCTCCCTGCTGCGGCGACATGAGACCCAAAACATGGCGAATGGCTGTGCTTTTTCCCGCGCCATTGAGGCCGATCAGCCCAACCATTTCTCCTGATCGCACCTCAAATGACACCTCGTGCAGCACGGGTTTTTTCAAGCTGTAACCGCCCGTCAAACCGGACACCTGAAGCACGGGAATCCCATGCGATGCCAGAACCAAAACCGCCTCACCCTTTCGAAAACCGTCCCTTTCATTATAGCGATTCCGAGCCCCCCCTCCAAATAAGAGAAGCCAAGCATAAGAGGCATAGCAAAAGGCACCCTCCGAGGAGGATGCCTTTGAGTTGGCAGGGAATCAGATCATGCTGCCTTACGGTTGGATTTGGATCGATTTCACTACGTTGTTCTCACCTGCAACTACCACGATCAAGTTAGGTGCCAGCACACCGGAACCTCCGGTGATGGTTACGTTGGCATCAACGTTATAAACGATGGTCGTGGCGGTTCCGTTAACATCTTTGGTGATCGACAGCGTGGCGAGTTTATTTTGCGAATTTAACGTGAAAGAGCTAACTCTGCCCGTATCGTTCAACTGAGTAACAGGTGTTGTTGGTTGACCTTGTTTGGTCACTTCGATGAAGATGACTTGCCCTTGGGAGATGCGAATCGACAATTCATCGCCGACTTGAAGAGCGGAAACCGGCACCTTAACACCATTGCGGAAAATAAAGACGTCGGAATTCAGAGTGAAATTCACGGTTGTGTTGTCGCTCTTTTTGACCGTGATCGTTCCGTTGGCATTCACTTGCACAACGCCGGTCAGGGCTCCGTTATTGTTCTCTTGTCCGGGAAGCTGAACGCCGAGACGGGCGAGGATCGCAGCGAGTTCCGCACGGCTAACCGGCTTGTTCGGCTGGAAGGAATTGTCGCTGTAACCGGCGACCAATCCTTTGTCAATGGCGACGGCCACATAACCGACGGATCCGGCAGGAACCTCATTCGAATCGCGGAACGGCAGCTGCGTATCCATTTTGGCTTGCGCTTCCGCTTCCAGCTTCATCGCTTTCACGAGAAGGACGGACGCCCATAGCCGGGTGGCCGGCTTGTCGCCTTGTATCGTCGTGTCGTTCTCGTTAAACAAATCGTTCGCCAGCGCGATCTTCACATAACCGACCGCTTGGGGATTTTTGCTTTTCAATTGGTCGAAATCTTTGAAATTCAATGTGGCGTTCATGTTTTCCGGCTTTTGAGCTTCCGCTTCGAGTCCGAGCAGGCGAACCGCGGCAACAATGGTCTCCAGGCGTGTGATTTTATTGTTTGGTTTAAAGCTGCCGTCATCATAACCTTTGAAGACACCCTGTGCAACCAGACGGATAATTTCCTGATAAGCCCATTTCCATTGCTTTTCGTTCAGGTCGTTGAAGTCCAGACGATAGTTGACTTTGACGTTCTTGGAAAACTTATCGCCTTGCTTATCGTGTTTAGACTTACCATGATTTCCTTCATTGTTACCGTGTTCTTTGGCAGAAGCGACCAATCCCGTTGCGCTGCCGGCCAGCATGCTGAGTGCCACCGTTGCGACTGCTGTTTTTTTCCATGCGGGAACCTTTTGTTGCATAAGAATTTCCACTCCCTTTGTCCATTTTAACGGTTTTGTACCGTACAAATATAGGATTCGGGAGAGAAATTCGGTTTCGGAGGGTAGGGCTGTATTTTTGAGACTATGGGACTAGAAAAAAAAGGTTAAGGCGTGTCGGAAGGAGGGCTTTCTTCCCGCTTTTCTTTCAGCCAACGCGGTGCGCCTTTGTTTTTGCGGTCGCGGTGGCGATCGGCCTTGATTTTGATTTTCGCCGTTGGAGCGGCAGACGCCGGTTTCGGCTTGCGTTCCGGGGCAGGCCCAGATTTGCGCACCGCCGGAGTCTGTACATCCGGTTCACGGTTGCTTCGGTTACCGGATTTCCCTCGTGCCGCCGCGGCTTCTTCCGGGGAACAGACGCGTCCGTCATACAGTGTCTTGGGCTCCATTTCGATGCCGAGCTGCTTGGACAATTTCTCGACAATAAATTGCTCTTGCGGAGAAATCAAAGTAATGGAGACGCCTTCCCGGCCCATACGGCCCGTTCGGCCCGCCCGGTGTAGGTAATGATCGGCGTCCAGTGCAGGTTCGAATTGAATGACGAGCGGCAGCCCCGGCACATCCAATCCTCTCGCCGCCAGATCCGTGGCGATGAGCAAAGCGATCTTGCCCGAGCGAAAGCGCCGGAGAGCTTCCCCTCTTTCCACGCCGGACGTCTCCCCATAGAGGGTGTCGGTCATTATGCCTCCATAAGTAAGTTTGGACGACAGTTCTCCGATTTTCTCGATGTCATTCAAAAAGAGAAGCGCAGGCTTCATGCGAACATGGCGGAGAAGCCGACGGACCAGGTCGATTTTCTCCCTCCGCTCGCATACAAAATACCAGTGACGGATTGAGGCGGGAAGCGCATTTCCATCCTCCGACTCCGAAGCGTTCGTCTCCGCAGGGTCCTTCATCCATTGCCGCTCCGCGTCCTTCATGGTGTCCGACCGGGTTGCCGATACGAAAATCGTCTGGCGTTCCCGGGAGCACTGCCGCATCAGACGCTCGACGTCCTTCTTGCCGCCCAATGAGAACACGCGGTCGGTTTCGTCTACCACCACATGGAGAACCAACGGAAGCGTCAACTTTTTCATCGACACAACTTCCATTAAGCGTCCTGGGGTTCCCACCACCAGCGCTGGCTTCGTCTTCATCCGGTCCAACTGGCGTGATAACGCCGCGCCGCCGATCAAGGCCACGGTTTTAATGCCCAGAGGCGTTCCATAGGTTTCGGCTTCCCGCACAATTTGCATGGCCAGCTCCTGCGTAGGCGCCAGCACGACCGCTTGCGTCTCTCGCCGGGCCGGATCCAATCGCTGCAGAATCGGCAGCAGGTAAGCCAACGTTTTACCGGTCCCGGTCGGTGACACGATGACGCTGTCCCGTCCCTCCAGAATAGGAGGGATCGCTTCGATCTGTACGTGGCTGGGTGCGGAGATGCCGGACCGGGACAGCGTTTCGCCCAGTTGCGGGTTGATTCCCAATTGTTCAAAAGTATGTTCTGGTTGTGGAGGCAAAGCTTCCACTCCTTCCGTCCATCATTTCTTATCGAGCAGCCGGGCGGCCAAAGATTCCGTCCAGCGGGGAAACGTCCGGCGAATCCGCACGCCCGCTGAGGCGAGCCATGGCAAGTCCTTCTCGGAAAGCCGGCGTTCCATCACCGTGACAATCGCGCGTGCCACTTTATCTGCGGGCATAATCATCCAGGTAATTTTACGGAGATAAGTGCCTTCCGGGTCGGCCCGTTGAAAAAACGGGGTGTCGATAGGACCCGGATTTACGGCGGACACCAGTACCCCGCTTCCCCGCAGTTCCTGCCGCAACGCGTCCGTGAAACCGAGAACCGCATGTTTGGTGGCGCTGTACGAGGTCGATCTGGCGGTTCCGATCTTCCCCGCGATGGAAGCGACATTCACAATGTGTCCCTGCCCGGCCTCCAGCATGTATGGAAGTGCCGCCTTGGAGCAGCGCACGACGCCCATATAATTAACGTCCATCATCTGTTCGAAATGTTCAAGCGAAGCGTCGGCGAAAGGGACGAATTCACCGTAACCGGCATTGTTCAACAGGATGTCCAACTTCCCGTATCTTTCGTGTACGCGGGCTACGGTATCGATCACCTGCTGCTCGTCCGTCACATCCATTTCAAAAACGGCATGCTCTCCTGTAATCTCAGCAGACAGTTGCTGTAATTTATCGGACGAGCGCGCGGTGAGTACGGGAATCGCACCTTTTTGGGCGAGCAGTTTGGCCGTTACCGCCCCGATGCCGCTGGATGCTCCGGTAATCAACACCACTCGGTCCTTCAACGATATTTTCATCCATCGTCCCTCCATAATAGGTCGCACTCGATCCGGGCATCTGTACCCCTGGCGGCTCGTGTGGAATGAAAAAAGCCCCGGATTGGGGCGTAAATGCTTACAATGAACATTATACCCGTTTTGGGTCAGGCAATCAGCACCTGAATTTCCATCTCGCCGATTCCTTCCATGATCAACGGAACCGTCAACGCACGACGTGCAACGAACCCGTGATTCTCTGCCATCACGCGCGGCGGAGTGATGTCTACATGGACACCTTGGTTGGAAAGCATGGTGCTGGCGTTGCCGCCGATCATATTGCCCAACTCGGAGATGGCGCTTCTGCCCAGGTCGTCGATTTCGGTTATCGCAAACCCGCCCATCATCGCCGAGATCAAGCGGAGGGCGACGCTTTCACTAAGGCCGAACACGATATCCCCGTTCATTTCGCCGGTCAGTCCGATCTGAATCCAGACCTGGTGATCCGTAAACTTGATATCCTTAACGGTAAGCTGGCCTGTGCTGGGACGGATTTGAACCATCTGCTCGATGACCATGCGTGCGGAATCTAAAAACGAGTTGATATACTCAGCCTTCACGCGTAAATGCGCTCCTTTATCGAAAATAATCGAAAGCTGGTCGTAACGAATTTCCTTTATTATACTGAAACTATAAAAACAAGTATACTATTTTTCATATAAAGGCGGGTCTGCGGGTTCAGAGAGATAATCCGGAAGTCCCGGATTACGTCGAATTTTAGCGAATTTTTGAAGAAACGAAAGGTGAGAAATCATGCCGAATATATGGGCCCACATCCAATATGGAAGGGAATTGCTGGTGGATGTCGCCGCGGGAGGTCCGGCGGATGATCCGGTTTGGAAACGCGCATTCCAACTGGGATGCCAAGGGCCTGATTTTTTGTTTTACCATCACTTTCTGCCTTGGCAGGGATCGACACCGCTTAATCGGCTCGGGAGCCAAATGCACAGTGTAAGCTGCGGACCGTTTCTTCTTTCCTTGCTGGAACGAGTAAGAGGCCGGGCCTTGGACGATCCGGCACTGGCCTACGCATTCGGTTTTTTACTCCACCACCTGCTGGATCGGCATCTTCATCCGTTCGTCTTCAGCCGTTCCGGTTTTCGCAAATGGCACCACCAACGGTTCGAGACCGCCATGGATTCTGTTGTCATGCAACGAAGAGCCGGCATTCACACCGGCTCGGTACCGGTTGCGCCGGAGGTCGATACCGGCGGACGTCTGCCCGGCGATTTCTCCCAGGAGTTTTTGGAGGTCGTCCGGCTGCATTATCCCGTACTGGGCGGACAGATCGTCTCAACGCAGCTGGATGAAGCCGTGGCTCAAACGGTGACGGCCCAGCGGCTGTTTTATGATCCGACAGGCTGGAAAGGCCAATTGCTCTTCCGGCAGTTGCAGCCGTTCTCCCCTCCTCGCCGGATGCCGGATTGGGATGTGCTCAACGACGAACGCCGCCCGTGGGTCCATCCCTGCGACCGTACGGTGATCCACACCGAAAGTGCGGAAGATTTGTGGGAGCTGGCGCTTCAGGACGGCCGGGACACGGCCAGGGCCGCCCTCGCTTGGCTGCAAGCCCGTG
>JAQBPQ010000215.1 GCA_028287445.1 Cohnella sp. | reverse complement strand
AAAACGGTTGCGCGGCTGTCCGAGGAATGGCTCGTTCGTTCCCCCGACCAGTATGCGGAAGAGATGCGCCTGCTCGCCCCGGATATGGAGGCGCTGACGGTTCTCGCCATCGCATTCGGAGAACGTTACGAAACGGCCAAACGGGCCAAAGGGCTGCTGGACTTCGGCGATCTGGAACATTATGCGCTGCGGATTTTGAGGGATCCTGCCTCCGTGCCCGGGCATAGCGTACCTTCAGCCGCGGCAGCGGACTATCGGAACCGGTATTCCGAGATTTATCTGGACGAATATCAGGATACGAACGAGGTGCAAGAGGCGATCGTATCGCTCATTGCCCGTGACCATCCGGGCAACGTATTCATGGTAGGGGATGTGAAGCAGAGCATTTACCGGTTCCGTTTGGCGGAGCCGGGTTTGTTCATGGCCAAATATAAGCGCTACGACATATGGGGACCCGGTATCGGTGATGCCGATTCGCCGGAAGGACTGCGCATCGACTTGGCGCGCAACTTCCGCAGCCGCCGGGAAATTCTCGATGCGGTGAACCACGTGTTCCGGCTGATCATGCGGGAGCCGGTCGGCGAAATGAACTACGACAGCCGGGCCGAGCTCGTTTATGGCGAAGGTTACCCCGACTGGGCCGCATCGGCGGTGTCTGTCCCGGGATTGACGGACGGAGGGAACGACAGAGGCGTAGAGCTCATTCTGATCGATAAGACTGCAGGCGCACGGGATGACGATTCGTCCGCGGAATCTTCGGAAGCGCCGGCGGGCGGATCTGCGGACAGCGGAGGAGAGGATGCGGACCCTTCGGCATCCGATCCCGAAGGCGAGGCCGAGGATCTCGAAACAACGCAGCTGGAAGCCCGGTGCGTGGCGACCGAAATTCGCCGGCTCATGGGAGCGGACGAGAGCGGGAATCCGCCTTTTGCGGTTTATGAAGGCACATCCGGTTTGTACCGTCCCGTTCAGTATCGGGACATCGTCATCCTTCTACGGGCCGCTGCGGCTGTCGCTCCGGCATTTTTGGACGAACTGAAGGCAGCCGGAATCCCGGCCTATGCGGATTTGGCGACCGGATATTTCGCGGCCACCGAAGTGGATGTGCTGCTGTCGCTGCTGTCCATTATCGACAATCCCCGCCAAGACATTCCGCTTGCCGGTGTTTTGAGGTCGCCCATTGTCGGTCTGACAGCCGATGAATTGGCGCAAATTCGGCTGTGCAACCGCCGAGGGGAATTCTGGGATGCAGTGAATGCCTCGGCGAACGAAGAGACGCTGCCAGAGAGCTTGCGGGCAACGGTGAACGCCTTCTTGGCCAAGCTGTCCGAGTGGCGCGATTTTGCGAGACGGGAGCCGCTGGGGGAGCTTCTCTGGACGATCTACCGGGAGACGGGTTATTACGATTTCGTCGGCGGAATGCCGGGCGGCATCCAGCGGCAGGCCAACCTGCGCGCGCTTGTGGACCGGGCCCGCGGATACGAGACTTCGTCCCGTTTTCGGGGATTGTTCCGGTTTCTGCGGTTTCTTGGCCGTATGCGCGATACCGGCTCGGATTTGGGAGCCGCCCGCGCGCTTGGCGAAGGAGAGAACGTTGTCCGGATCGTTTCCATTCACAAGAGTAAAGGCCTCGAGTTTCCCGTCGTTTTCGCAGCGGGGCTGGGCCGTCATTTTAACCGCAGAGATTTGAACGGCATGTTCTTAAAACATAAAACGCTGGGCTTCGGTCCGCGCATGGTGGAAACCGATACCCGTGTGACTTACCCTACGCTTCCCCAATTGGCAATCAGGCGCCGTATGGCGGCAGAAATGCTGGCGGAAGAAATGCGGGTGTTGTATGTAGCCCTTACCCGCCCCAAAGAGAAGCTTTTCCTTATCGGAACAAGCAAGGACGCCGGCAAGCAATGGGAGCAATGGCGCGAGACCGCGTCGCTTGCCGAGGAAGGACTACCGGATCACGCAGTGGCCGCGGCGACCAAGTACTTGGATTGGCTCGGACCGGCTGCGGTATTGGCTGGTGCGACTCCGGAACCGGAATTGAATGCTGAACAGCCTAAGAAAGAAGCGAAACCGTCGCCGCCGCTATGGTCGTGCCGGATCGTTCCGGCTTCGACTTACACACGTCCAGCGGTGGTGGAGAAGGAGACCGACCCCGAAGAAGACCGCTTGTGGAATACAGTCACATCCGGAGAGCAAGCGGATGTTCCCGACAGTGCCGCAGGCGTACGGATCCGATCCGTTCTGTCCTGGACCTATCCTTATGAACAGGCCGCGCGAGTGGCGGCCAAAACGTCGATTACGGCTTGGAAGAGACGTCTGTCGGAGGAAGACACCTCCGCAGGGTTCGTGACATACCCAGCGTTCGACAGAGAATTCGGCCAGGAAGACCGGGTCGAAGCAGAAGGCTGGACGGAGGAAGGACGGACAACACGGCTGGCGGCATCTGAGGTTGCGGCATCGTCGGCAAAGGCTCGAAGCGCCGGCGGCGAACTGAGTTTCCACCTTCGGCGGCCGCGGTTTTTGGCGGAGAAGAAACTGACGCCGGCAGAGCGCGGAACGGCTTTTCATTTGGTCATGCAGCATCTCCCGCTTAAATCTGATCTTGGCGCTGACGAGATAACGGCTCTGCTGGACCGGATGGTCGAACGTCTGCTTTTAACTCTGGAGCAACGGTTGACGGTCGATCCCGCAACTATGGCGTCTTTTTGCCGGAGTCCGCTATTCGAGAGAATGTGCCGGGCCGACCGGGTATGGAGAGAAGTTCCGTTTACTTATGGGATCGCCGCCGGTGAGATTTATCCGGACATGAACGAGCAAGGTTCGGAAGAAACAGTCATCATCCAAGGGGTGATCGATTGTCTGTTTGCGGATTCGGACGGCCTCGTCCTGGTCGACTACAAAACGGACGAGCTTGGTGGCCGGAGTGCTGCGGATGCCGCGGAAAAACACCGGTTCCAAGTGGAACGGTACGGGGAAGCCGCAGCTCACATTTTGGAACGTCCCCTTACGGAAGCTTATGTGTATTTCTTCGATGGAGGACAGGCGGTCAGACTGTCGTAATGCGGAAGCCGCATCTATGAAACAATGTCGTCACCAATGCGGGAGGTTTCAAATTGTCCAGTAAACGATCTTATACGGTGCCTGTACTGCTGCTCATCATTATGGTACTGATGACGATGCTCATTATGGTGTACAGCAAGCTGCTCATCGCCCAGCAGAAACAGACGACGGACGAAGGCAAGCGGCTGGCGGAACAGTATGTTCTTGCGAATGCTTTCGCCGAACGGCTGTCGGAAGGAACCAATCTGATGCTCAAGGACACATCTATGGCGGATCGGCTTCGCGGCAAGCAGCTGTTGGGAGAAGCCGCTTTTCCTTCGTTGGAGACGGTTGGCATCCTGACGGAGGCATCTCATCGATCATCCGGTCAAGCGGTGAAAGAAGCCTTTAAACCGATTTCCATCGCCATGACTGAAATCATACACCAACAAAACGGCAAAATGTCGGGGATCGGCGAACATGATGGCCTTTTAACTCAAGAAGAGAGAACCGTACTCATGAAAGTTCATGACGGAGCGGTTAAAATGACAGACGCGCTGCATCGATTCCGCCCGCCTACGGGCGAAGCTGGATTCCGGCAGATGACGGCCGGAGGCGACTGGGTTGCCTCCGCCATGGATGCCGTCAAGGCATTGGAAGATACGGCCGCAGCATTAAAAAAGCAAGGGGGATGACCAAGAACCCGTTACCCGTTGGACGAGCCTTCCTCAGATAGGGTATGATGAGCATACATTGATTTCCGGATCGGAAAAGGGGACCTTGGACCATGGATTGCATTTTCTGCAAAATCGCGGATGGTACGATTCCGTCCCGCAAAGTATATGAAGACGAACGGGTACTCGTATTTCACGACATCCAGCCTCAGGCGCCGGTTCATTTGCTCGTCATTCCGAAGAAACATATCGCTTCGCTGGAAGAGGTTTCGCCTGAAGACGAGGTGCTTCTGGGACAGCTGATGCTGGCGGCACAGAAAGCCGCCAGGGATGCGGGCGTGGCCCCGGACGGATATCGGGTGGTCACCAACATCGGGCCCCATGCCGGCCAACTCGTTTTTCATTTGCATTTGCATGTGCTCGGCGGGGAAAAGTTGGCTGCTCTCAATCCGAAAAATCCGTCCGATTCCGACCCTTCTCCAAGTTGACACTCCCTTTCTCCATACCCTATAATGAGGTTTGATAACCGTGTGTTGTGGTCTGTTGCGGAGGGAGGGAAAACAGGTGTCCGAAACGAAAGTACGCAAAAATGAAACAATCGACGCTGCACTCCGCCGCTTTAAGCGTTCCATCGCAAAAGACGGAGTTCTCGCTGAAGTGAAGAAACGCAAACACTATGACAAACCGAGCGTCAAGCGCAAAAAGAAGTCCGAAGCCGCACGCAAACGGAAGTACTAGGAGGAATCCGCCTCAATGAACCTCGCGGAACGTTTGAACGAAGACATGAAACAAGCGATGAAAAGCGGGGAGAAATCCCGGCTTTCCACGATTCGGTTGGTTCGTGCCGCGATCAAAAACCAAGAGATCGAGCTGCGCCGCCCGCTGGACGACAGCGATGTGATTCAAGTCGTCAGCCGGGAGCTCAAACAGCGCAGGGATTCCCTTCAAGATTTCCAAAGAGCGGGTCGTGACGATCTTGTCGCCAACGTCTCTTCCGAGATTGACATCATCAGCCAGTATCTTCCTGAGCAGCTGACCGAAGAAGAAATCAAGGTTATCGTCAAGCAGACCATGCAAGAAACCGGTGCTTCTTCCAAAGCCGATCTGGGAAAATTGATGGGCGTTTTGATGCCTAAGGTCAAAGGACGCGCCGACGGCAAGCTCGTTAATCAAATCGTCCAACAATCCTTGTCATGAACTTCTCAAGCACGCGAGCACTCCCTTGAAAGGGAGTGCTTTTTGCTTATTTTAGCTTACCTAAAGGTTGGCCTCTCCCATGATTGAAACCATCCGGAAAAGGTTGTCGTAGTACATCATAATCATGAAAATGGTTGATCGGATTCGGCACGCGAGGCCGATGGAACTGAAATATCGGCTGTCGATTCCCGCCGATCCGGCGACCGCTCCGGCACAGGCTGCGCCAGTGGATCGTATCTCCATGGCTCCGCCCCTCGCCTCTACAGCGCCTGAACGAATGGAGAGTACGCTCACTCGGGAAGATTTGACACGGGCGGTGATTTGGGCGGAGATTCTCGGTCCTCCGCGTTCCCGCCGGCCGTTCCGACGTTAATCGCCGAACAGCAGATAAGCTAGGCTATCCGTAATGGGATGGTGAGACTGTCGAGAATCTCTCGGCAGTCTTTTTGGTCTCAGCCCAATGGAACGCAACGTCAAGGCCTTATGTGCGCGGCCCCATATCCGGAGCCTGACCTCATCCGGAAGCCTGGCCGGCGCCGGCTTCATAAATCGTCTGCTCTTCGCATATGTTTTACCGAATGGAGGGGGACGCTTCATGCCGCGACTCAGCCGGAAGCTGCGCAAATGGACCGCCGCCTTTCTTGACCTTCCGCAGGATGTAGCCCTGGACCTCCCCCGCGTCACGATGATCGGCGGACTGCAAGTCACGGTGGAAAACCATCGCGGGGTGCTGCACTTCTCGCCTAAGACACTGCGTCTGGCCATGGATCGAGGAGAAATGGAAGTGACCGGAGAAAATTTGGTCATTCGCAATATCGGAGCGGAAGAAGTATTCGTGGAAGGCGAAATTTTGGGCGTCACGCTTCATCCGAAGGGCAAACCTTCCGGGTGAGGCCGGGCAGCCGAGGGACTGGACTGGCCCCACCCGGGAACCGGACAAGCTCATGGATAAGGAGAGGACGGCAGCGATGAAAGGAACCTGGTTCGCCGCGGTTCGCGGCTATGTATGGATCAAGCTGATCGGAGGCAATCCGGAAACCTTTTTGAACGCGGCTACGGCACAGAGGATTGGATTATGGAATATTGCCTTTTCGAAGGATGGAGAGCTCACGTTCGGTATATCTGTGCCGGACTTTTTTCGTCTGCGTCCGCTGGTCCGTCAGTGCGGGAGTAAAGCGCGCATCCTGGCGAAACGGGGAGTTCCGTTCCAACTGGCCCGTCTCTCGAGAAGAAAAACGTTTGCGGCGGGGATGCTCGTTTTCGTCTCGCTGCTGTTCCTTTTATCGACTTTTGTATGGCAAGTGCGTATTGGTGGGGATACGGCCATTCCTGAGGAGCAAATTCTGCGAGCGGCCAGGGAGGAAGGCCTATTCCCCTTCCAGTGGTCGCTCAGGCTGCAAGATTCGTCCGTGTTGGCACGCCGGCTTACTGCCCGTCTGCCGGATGCTTCATGGGTAGGTGTGGAGAAAAAGGGCACCATGATCGTAATCACCGTTGTCGATTCTACCAAACCGGATGCGAAATCGGCGAAAGGTCCACAGGATCTGGTCGCCAAAATGGATGCGGTCGTGACCCGGATCATAGCGGAGAACGGTAAACCGCAAGTGGAACGCCATGACCGGGTTCGCAGCGGACAAGTACTTGTCTCCGGCTGGCTTGGGGATGCAGACCGCAGGAAAGCCGTCGTCTCCAAAGGAAAAGTGATGGGACTCGTGTGGCACGAAATGCGGATTGTATCGCCGCTTGTCCGCGAGCAGAAGACGCTGACGGGCGCGTCCAAGGAGCGGACCTATTGGGTCATCGGCAGCCGTGCGCTCCAAATTGCCGGTTATGGCGGTGAGGAATACGCGGAGTCGCGTACGGGCGCGGCACTCTATCCGTGGCGGCTGGGCCGGTGGATGCTGCCGCTGGGCATCCTGAAGGAACGGGAGATGGAAGTATTGACGACCCGGGATTCCCTGACTGCGGCGCAAGCGAAAGAAGCCGGACTTCGTCAAGCGCGGACAGAATTGCTGTCGCGGTGCGGCACGGATGCCCGAATCACGTCGGAAAATATTTTGCATGAACAATCCGAGAGTGGTAAAGTGAGGTTGACCGTTCTCTACGAAGTGGAACAATCCATTGCGGTGGAACGTCCCATTATACAAACACCTTCCGAATAGGGGGAATGAGGCTTTTTGTCGGAACTGAAACTTTCCGTAACCATCCCGCTGGCAACTGCGGCGGAGGGGCTGGCTCTGTTCGGTCCGCAGGACAAGTTCCTGCGCCTCATCGAACGGGAGACGAAATCGGTTATTCATACCCGCGACGCCGAAATTGTGATGGAGGGTCCGGAGGAGGAAGTCCGGTCTTTGGAGCAGTTGTTCGATACGCTGCTGCAATTGATCCGCGGCGGTCTCCAACTGAATGAGCGAGACGTCCGATACGCGCTGGATTTGGCCCGCGACATGAAAGCGGATCAACTGCTGGCGTTGTTCAAAGGTGAAATTACGACGACGTACCGCGGCAAGCCGATCGTGCCCAAAACACTCGGCCAGCGGCATTACGTCACTACGATACGCAAAAAAGATGTTGTGTTCGGCATCGGTCCGGCTGGAACAGGCAAGACTTACTTGGCAGTCGTGTGTGCCGTGGCCGCATTGAAAAATGGACAAGTAAAGCGCATCTTGTTGTCACGTCCCGCGGTGGAAGCCGGGGAAAGCCTCGGGTTTTTGCCGGGAGATCTGCAGGAGAAGGTCGATCCCTACCTGCGGCCGTTATACGACGCCTTAAATGACGTGCTCGGTGCCGAAGGCGTAGCCAAAGCGATGGAACGCGGCCTTATCGAGATTGCTCCTCTCGCCTACATGAGGGGACGTACGCTGGACGATTCATTCGTTATTTTGGACGAAGCCCAGAACACCACCACGGAGCAGATGAAAATGTTCCTCACCCGGCTCGGATTCGGATCGCACATGGTCATTACCGGAGACGTGACGCAGATCGATCTTCCCAAAGGCAAACAGTCGGGATTGATTGAAGCGCAGCGGATTTTGCGCGAAGTCGAGGAAATCGGCATTGTGTATTTCACCGAACAAGATGTTGTGCGGCACGCGCTCGTGCAAAGAATTATCATGGCTTACAACCAAGATCGAGATCAGCAGCCATAGAGGAAGGAGTATGCCGGATGAGTCGGAATCGAAGCGGCCCGTCGGGCACCCATCTGTCCTTACCCCGGGCAGGATGGCAGCACAGCGTGGCGATACGCTGGCTCCTGATCCTGCTCTTTGTATTTCTGTTTTACTCCAGCATGGCTTCCCGTCTGGTGCCCGAAACGTACAATATCACCCTCGGAGCCAAGAGCGAGCGGGATATCAAGGCGCCGCACCAAATCTCGGACGGGAAAGCGACGTTGGAAGCGCAGGACAAAGCGGCCGAAAACGTGGCGCCCATCTATTCCATCGTCCCGCTGCACAATGAGTTGCTGATCGACGAAATTTTCTCCCGGATCGAGCAATTGAATCAAGACGACCAGGTTACCGTCGACAACAAGGTAGACATTTATCGGCGGGAATTACCCGAACGGGTCAATCAACATGTGCAGGATTTGGTTGATGCCGGCTCCCAATCGGAAACGTACTCGGCAGGTCTGATGGCGGAAATGAAAAAGGACGTCACGTCCCAACTGTACCGGATTCCGGAGGAAACATTTTACAAGCTGCCGCGTCTGACGCTGGACCAACTGACCGAAATGAAAACGGTCGGCCGGGACGTCGTCCGCAAGCTGACGAGCGAGCCGTTATCCGAAGCGGAGACGGCTCGCACGAAGGTGGCGGAACTCGTGAATGCCAGCTCCCTGTCGCTCAAGACCGAGAGGGAGATCGTGCAGGAATTGGCCCGTCTCACGATTCTTCCGAATAAATTTTATGACAAGAAAGCGACGGACGACGCCAAGGTCGAAGCCAAACAGAATACGCCGCCCGTTCTGATCAAGCAAGGAGACATTGTCGTCAAGTCCGGCCAATTGATCAGCCAGGACATCTATGATCGCCTTGTAGGCCTGGAGTTGCTCCAGGAACGCAGAACGTATTGGCCTCAGCTCGGCGTATTCCTTTTTTCCATCCTGTTCACCTTGGCACTATACGGATACAAGGAACTCACGGCTTCAGCAACGGAAGCGCAAAAAAGGACAAACGCGCACGGACTGATGCTTCTGCTCATTTTCAGCCTGAATATCCTCATCATGCATTTGATCGCTCTGACACATAGCGCACAGCTTCCGTTCATCGGATTTCTGGCGCCGGTGGCCATGGGCTGTATGCTCGTCACGATGCTGCTCGACCTTCAGCTCGGCCTTGTGAGTGCTTTCGTATTTACGATGCTGGCCAGCGTGATTCTGAATGTGGAACAGGTAAGTCTGTTCGACTTTCATTACGGTTTCGTGGCGGCGGTCGTATCGTTCACCTCCGTACTCGCCATTCATCGCGCCAGTCAACGATCGTCCATCCTCAAAGCGGGGATTATGGTCAGCCTGTTCGGATCGGTGGCGGTGATCGCTTTGCTGCTTGTCGGGCAAGAGTCGGACCAGTTGATGATGGCTCAAGCCGTGGGGTTTATGTTTGCCAGCGGACTGCTGACCGCGGTGCTTGTCATCGGACTGATGCCGTTTTTCGAGGTGACTTTCGGTCTGCTGTCTGCAGTCAAGCTGGTGGAACTGTCCAACCCGAACCATCCTTTGCTCCGCAAACTGCTCACGGAGACACCCGGCACGTATCACCACAGCCTGATGGTGGGCAACCTGTCGGAAGCGGCGGCCGAGGCGGTAGGAGCGAACGGTCTGCTGTGCCGTGTGGGGTCTTTCTATCATGATCTCGGCAAAACGAAACGGCCGCTTTATTTCATCGAGAACCAGAACGGCGGAGACAATCCCCACGACAAGCTGGATCCCAAAGTGAGCGCCTCGATCATCATCGCGCACGCCCGGGACGGGGGAGAAATGCTCAAGGTGCACAAACTGCCCAAGCCGATACGCGACATTGCCGAGCAGCATCACGGCACGACCATTCTCAAATATTTTTATTATAAAACGGTGAAACAAGCCAAGGAACAAGGCACGGAAAATACCTATTCGGAAGACGATTTCCGCTATCCGGGTCCCAAGGCACAGTCGAAGGAAGCGGCGATCGTCGGAATCGCCGATTGTGTGGAAGCCGCGGTTCGCTCGCTTAACCATCCGACGGTGGAACAGATCGAAAACATCATCGGAAAAATCATCAAAGACCGTCTGGATGACCATCAGTTCAACGAGTGCGATTTGACGCTGCGCGAGTTGGACACCATCGCCGAGTCGCTCAAAGAGACGGTCATAGGCATGTTTCACTCGAGGATTGAATATCCCGACGACAAACAGTTCAAGCAAGCCCAAAACCACTAGAGAGCGAGCCAAACAGACGCCGAAACGGCAGTCACAGGGCTCGCCAAGGAGAATCTGTCATGACCTTGAGTCTGGAATGGATCGACGAGCGGGAGGGCGGCGCAGGCCCCCGGGAAGAAGGCTGGATGGGACAGTTGGAGAAACTGCTGCGGCTGGCCGGGGAGGAGGAGGGCGTGACAAGCGGCATCGTCACCTTAACGCTTACCGACGACGAAGGGATCCGCGCCCTCAACCGGCAATACCGGGGCCTGGACAAACCCACCGATGTGCTGTCCTTCTCGATGGCGGAAACCGGAGAGGACGAGCCGGAATTGCATTTCGACGAAGAATACGAATCTGCCGACGAAGGCGGATCATGGACGGATGAGGATAAAGCGGCAGATCCGTTCTCGGATTTGCTGGGGGACATCGTCATCTCCGTCCCGCGGGCGGAAGCGCAGGCAGCCGATTATGGACACAGTTTCGAGCGGGAGCTCGGCTTCCTGTTCGTGCATGGTTTTCTTCATCTGCTGGGTTACGATCACGGCTCGGAGACCAAAGAAAAGGAAATGTTCGCCAAGCAGGAAGAGGTGCTCGCCAAAGCGGGTTTGACCCGGTGAACGGCGGTCGGCGTTTGTCATGGACGAATTCATTCCGGCACGCCCTGCGGGGAATCAATGATGCGATTCGGCACGAACGACATATGCGGTTTCATGTGGGAGCCACAATAGTGGTTGCCGTGATGGGTATATGGCTTCGCGTTCGGCTTGGCGATTGGCTCTGGCTGGGCGCAGCGGTGTCCGCCGTGTGGACGGCAGAGCTCGTCAACACAGCGGTGGAGCGCACGGTGGATTTGGTGTCTCCGGACGAACATCCGCTGGCCGAAGCGGCCAAGGACACCGCCGCCGGGGCGGTTTTGGCGGCTTCGCTCTTCGCGGTTGGTGTGGGGTTGGTGGTATTGGCACCACCCTTGTGGCGGGCTTTAGTGGGTTGAACATGGAAGGGGAAGCAGATCATGGCAGATGGACGGCAATGGAGCGCGGAACAACTGCTGGAAGCGGCGAAACAAGCGAGGTCGCGGGCCTACGTCCCCTATTCGAATTTCGGCGTGGGCGCGGTTTTCATGGACGCGGACGGGCATCTGCATGCAGGGTGCAATGTGGAGAATGCAGCTTACGGACCGACGAATTGTGCGGAGAGGACGGCTTTGTTCCGGGCGATCGCGGATGGCTGCAAAGCCGGAGAATTTCAGGTGGCTGCGGTAATCGGCGATACGGATACTCCGATCACTCCATGCGGCGTTTGCCGCCAGGTGATGGTAGAGTTGTGTGCGCCGGACATGCCTGTCGTGATGGGCAATATGCGCGGTGAATACCGAATTGCGACGGTGTCCGAGCTTCTTCCCGGCGCTTTTACACAGAAGGATTTGACGTAATACTAATGTGGGTCGATCGTGCAGGCTCGCTAAGGAGAGAAAGTCATGAAGCAGGGCTTCAAATCGGGATTCGTGGCGATCGTGGGACGCCCTAATGTAGGCAAATCCACGCTTATGAACCAAGTAATCGGCCAAAAAATCGCCATCATGTCCGACAAGCCGCAGACGACGCGCAACAAGATCCACGGCGTCTATACGACCGAGGAGATGCAGATCGTCTTTTTGGATACGCCGGGCATTCACAAGCCGTTCTCCAAGTTGGGAGACTTTATGGTGAAAGCGGCCGAAAGCGCCTTGGAAGAAGTGGAGGCCGTGCTGTTTCTGACCGATGTGACGGAAGAGTTCGGCGGCGGGGATCGCTATATTATCGAACGGCTCAAAAATGTGGATACTCCCGTGTTTCTTGTACTCAACAAAATCGATAAGGTCCATCCGGAGGCGTTGCTGCCGATCATCGAGAAGTATCGGAAGCTGCACGATTTTTCCGAAATCGTCCCGGTGTCTGCGCTTAAGGGCAACAATGTCAATGCGCTGCTGGAGCAGGTTGCCAAGTATTTGCCGGAAGGTCCGATGTATTATCCCGCCGACCAGGTGACGGATCATCCGGAGCAATTCGTCTGTGCAGAGCTGATTCGCGAAAAAATACTTCTCAAGACGCGGGAGGAAATCCCTCATTCGATTGCCGTCGAGATTGAAAGCATGGGTGTAGGTGATAATGGCGTCGTGAATATCGGAGCGATTATTTACGTGGAGCGGGATTCCCAGAAAGGTATCATCATCGGGAAAAGCGGTGCGCTGCTCAAGGAGATCGGTCAACTGGCCCGGTTCGATATCGAACGGCTGCTCGGCTCCAAAATTTTTCTGGAGTTATGGGTCAAAGTGAAAAAGGATTGGCGCAATCGCGATTCGGTACTGAGGTCACTCGGTTTTCGTAACGATTGAGGGTTTTATTCCCGCAAAATGTTGTCAGGGATACCGGATGCCGCAGAGGACATCCTAACCGGGAAAGAGCAAATCATTTCCGCCCGGAGAGGATGAAGCGCTGTGCGGGATTTTACATGGCACGTCTTTACGCAAACCGGCGACATCGAAACTTATTTGCTGTTTAAGGAAATGGACAAAGTCGGGCTGTCCGATGTCCCATCGGACGGGACGCCCGAAGAAGACGAAGGCGGTTCCGCCGGAGAGGCGGTTCCGTCTTGAGGACGGCCCTGCGGTAACAGGGGCAGGCCGGACGGGGGAGAGGTCCGATGCTCTATCGGGTGGAAGGAATCGTGATCCGGAGCACCGATTATGGGGAAGGCAACAAAATCGTCACCCTGCTGACCTCGACACACGGGAAGCAGGGTGTCGTCATCCGAGGGGCGCGCAAGCTTAAAAGCCGATACGGCGCACTCGCTCAACTGTTTACATACGGGGAATATTCTTTTTACAAGTCCGGTTCGCTCGGCACACTGGGCAGCGGCGAAGTGATTGAGTCCTTTCGGGAGTTGCGGGAAGGGCTTGAAGGGCCGGCTTATGCTTCTTATGCTGCGGAACTGACCGATCGGGCCGTGGGCGACGAGGAAGCCGGCGATTTCCTTTTCCGGCAGTTGAAGGCATGTCTGAAGGCGTTGGCCGAAGGTAAAGATCCAGGCGTTGTGATGCGCGTGTATGAGATGATCATCGTCGGTACGGCGGGGTATCTGCCGGTGCTGGATGAATGCGCGAGCTGCGGGCGTGCCGAGGGGCCGTTTCGTTTCAGTCCGCCGGCCGGAGGCGCTTTGTGTCCGCTCTGTCGGCACCGGGACCCGGCTGCGATGGAACTCGATGATGGGGTCTGGAAGCTGCTTCGATTGTTTACGGGACTTGATCTCAGCCGACTCGGCAACATCACGTTGAAGGATAGCTCCAAAAACCAGCTTCAGTTGTCGATGCGCCGATGGATGGACCATTATATGGGACTGAATTTAAAGTCGAGACATTTTCTGGATCAGTTGGAGCGGCATGGCGAGCTTCTCGGACGTCCTCCAGAGAACGGCACAAGGGAACGCCGTCCGGACCCGGACCCCGAAGGCGATTCTGCCGTTTGACAAGCGGCGGGTCGTTGGATAGAATGGTCGTAATCAACTGCATCCAATCGAAGTGCGCTTTGCTGCACGGATTGGTGCGGCCAATGGTTCTCAATGAAGGAGAAAGTAGCCGGTTACCGTCGGCAGCTTAGCGAGCCGGGGAGAGTGCAAGCCCGGACGGACGGATCAGGTGAAGGGCGCTCCCGAGAGACGTGTTCGGAATAAAGAGGGTACTCTGCTTACCCAGAGAACCAAGTAGGGTGGAACCGCGGGATCAAGCTCCCGTCCCTACGTCTGCGATGGCGGACGTAGGGACGGTTTTTTTGTTTTTCGGGGGCTCCCCCAAAAGTAATCGGAGTAAACTTCGGAAGCGCCTACGTCGCTTTTGGGGGAATAAGCGATAAAGGAGCGGGAAAACGATGAATTTTCAGCAAATGACGTTGAATCTTCAGCAATTTTGGGCGGAACAGAACTGCATCGTTGTACAACCGTACGATGTGGAGAAAGGCGCGGGAACAATGAACCCGATGACTTTCCTGCGCTCGATCGGACCGGAGCCGTGGAATGTGGCTTATGTGGAGCCTTCCCGTCGTCCGGCGGACGGACGGTACGGGGAGAATCCGAACCGGCTATACCAGCATCACCAATTTCAGGTCATCATGAAACCTTCGCCGGACAATATCCAGGAACTTTATCTGGAAAGCCTCAAACGGCTCGGCATCGATCCGAGGCATCATGACATCCGGTTTGTCGAAGACAACTGGGAGGCTCCGACACTCGGCGCCTGGGGACTTGGCTGGGAAGTGTGGCTGAACGGCATGGAAGTAACCCAATTCACCTATTTCCAACAGGTCGGCGGCATCGATTGTCACCCCGTGGCAGTGGAAATCACCTACGGCATGGAGCGTCTGGCTTCGTACATTCAAGAGAAGGAAAATGTGTTTGATCTGGAATGGGTGCAAGGCGTATCCTACGGGGATGTGTTCAAGCAGGCGGAGTTCGAGCATTCGAAGTATACGTTTGAAGTATCCGACCCGGCATTGCTGTTCCAATTGTTCACCATGTACGAAACGGAAGCGCGACGTGCGATGGACGAATCGCTCGTATTCCCCGCCTATGATTACGTGCTCAAATGCTCGCACACGTTTAATGTGCTCGATGCTCGCGGCGCGATCAGCGTTACGGAGCGCACGGGATACATCAACCGGGTGCGCAATATGGCGCGTCAAGTGGCCGCGACATTTTTGCAGGAGCGCGAGCGGCTCGGATTCCCGTTGCTGAAGAAAGGAGCGGTGGAACATGCCTAAGGATCTGCTGCTGGAAATCGGGTTGGAGGAAGTGCCTGCCCGCTTTGTGCGCGCGGCCATGGATCAGTTGAAAGATAAAACCGAGAAATGGCTGCAAGGCAGTCGTCTCGGATTTGGCGAGGTGCGGGCGTACGCGACACCTCGGCGGCTTGCCGTTCTCGTGAGCGGCTTGGCAGACCGGCAAGAAGATGTGAGCGAGGAAGTTAAGGGACCGGCGCGCAAAATCGCGTTGGATGAATCCGGCGGCTGGAGTAAAGCGGCACTTGGCTTCGCCCGCAGCCAGGGCGTGGAACCGGAGGCCTTGTTCTTCAAGGAACTGGCTGGAGTCGAGTACGTCTATGCCAACAAAAGCAGCACCGGTGTCGACACGGCTTCTTTATTGTCCGAAGCTTTGCCTGCGCTCGTCAAATCCCTGACATTCCCCAAAAATATGCGTTGGGGGGGATACGAGCTCCGATACGTTCGTCCGATCCGGTGGCTGGTCGCCCTGCACGGCTCGGAAGTCGTTCCGTTCGAAATCACGGGCGTCGTATCCGGCAAGCAGTCGCGCGGGCACCGCTTCCTTGGTGCCAATCCGTTGATCGACGAGCCCGGTCAATACGTCGCGCGATTGCGCGAGCAGCACGTCGTGGTTGACGTAAAGGAGCGGGAAGCGGCCATAATGGCAGGCATTCGCGCCTTGTCCGAGGAGAAGGGCTGGCATATTGCGGTACAGGACGATTTACTGGAGGAGGTTCTCTTCCTGGTCGAAACGCCAACCGTGCTGACCGGATCGTTCGACCCCTTGTTCCTGAATATCCCGCAAGAGGTGTTGATTACCTCGATGCGGGAGCATCAGCGATACTTCCCGGTTCTGAGTGGGGAAGGCAAGCTTCAGCCGCACTTCGTTACCGTGCGTAACGGGGATGCCCTGTCTCTCCATAACGTAGCCAAGGGCAACGAAAAGGTACTGCGTGCCCGCTTGTCAGACGCCAAGTTTTTCTATGAGGAAGACAAGAAGCTGGCGATCCCGGATGCGATGGCGAAGCTGGAGAATATCGTGTATCACGAAGAGTTGGGCATGGTGGCCGACAAAGTGCGCCGTGTACGCGCCATCGCGGATATACTGGCGCAGCGCTTGCTGGCCGACGAGTCGGTTCGTTCCGACGTGAGCCGGACGGCCGATATTTGCAAATTCGATCTGGTAACCAAGATGGTCTACGAGTTTCCGGAGCTGCAAGGGATCATGGGCGAAGATTACGCCCGCAAGGCGGGGGAACGGGAAACCGTGGCCCGTGCCGTTAACGAGCATTATTCCCCCCGCAACGCGGGCGATCGGCCGCCGGCTTCGCTGGTCGGAGCCATCGTGGGCATTGCCGATAAGATCGACACGATCGCGGGCTGCTTCTCGATCGGGATCATTCCGACCGGATCGCAGGATCCGTACGCTCTTCGCCGCCAAGCGGCGGGCATCGTGTCCACGCTGCTGGAACACGGGATGGAACTTACGCTCACGGAGCTGTTCGAGATTGCGCTGCAAGTGCATGCGGGACGTGGATTGAAGCGCGAAGCCCATGACATTTTGAAGGATATGCAGGAATTCTTCTCGCTGCGGGTAAAAAACGTATTAACGGAACTGGGAATCCGTTATGACGTTGTAGATGCCATTCTTGGAGCCGGAGCGGGCGATGTTCGCCGTACCGTTCAGCGAGCACAAGCGCTGCAGGCGGCGGTGTCGGAAGAGCGCAAAGACGGCTTCCGTCCCGCAGTAGAAGCGTTCAACCGCGTGTCCAATTTGGCGGCAAAAGCGGAATCGCGCCGTGTAGATCCACTGATCTTCGCCGATCCGGCGGAAGGCGTTCTGTATGAAGCTTGGCAGCAGGTTCACGGGAACTTCATGACGGCGGTGGCAGAAGTGCGGTTGGTTGACGCACTAGCGGCATTGGCTTCCCTCAGCGGTCCCGTCGCTCAATATTTCGAAGCCGTGATGGTGATGGCGGAGGATCAAGCCCTCCGGAACAACCGGCTGGCTGTATTGGCCTTAATCGCGGACGATGTTGGCACGTTCGCCGATTTCTCCAAGCTGGTTGGCTGAATAAACAAGTCTGTGTGAACCGGGAAGGAGTGAGGATATGGCGCATGCAAATTTAACCGTATATGTTGTGTCCGACTCGGCCGGGGATACCGGAGAGCATGCGGTACGGTCGGCGGCTGCGCAATTTCATCCGCTGTCCGTCCAGATCCGCCGCGCTGCCTTCATCCAATCGCGGGAAGCGATCGACTTCGTGCTGGCGGCAGCGGAAGAGGATCAGGGAATCGTTCTTTACACGCTCGTCATTCCTTATTTGCGAGACCATATGGTAGAGCAATCCGGACGCAAAGACGTGACCGCTATTGATCTGCTCGGTTCTCTTATCGACCGTCTGGAGGACCGGTTCGGCCGGGAATCCCGACATGAGCCGGGGCTCAATCATGTGCTGGACGCCGACTATTTTCGGAAGGTAGATGCCGTCGAGTTCGCCGTCCGATATGACGATGCGCGCGACGTCACCGGTATCCTGAAGGCGGACATCGTGCTCATCGGCGTGTCCCGTACGTCCAAAACGCCGTTATCCATGGTGCTGGCGCATAAGACCTACAAGGTGGCCAACGTGCCTCTCGTGCCGGAACTTGTTCCACCGAAGGAATTGTTCACCGTTTCGCCTTCCAAGGTCGTCGGGCTCACGATCAACACCGAGACGCTGAACGCCATCCGCAAAGAAAGGCTTAAAGCGCTCGGCCTTCCGCACACGGCCTCCTATGCGACTGCGGAGCGCATTCGGCGGGAATTGGATCATGCCGGTCAAGTAATGGAGAAGATCGGCTGTGTCATCATCGATGTGTCGAACAAAGCGGTGGAGGAAACCGCAGGCTTAATCGTCGAACGATTTCAGCGATAAGCACGAGAGAGTGCCCCGGGTTCTCTCTTTTTTCAACTTGACAGCGCGCTTTGAAAAGGCTATTATAATAAAATTTGATACGCCCAATGCAGGAATTTGTAACCCGTTAGCGTATATAATATTACGGCAAACTTTGGGCGAAACGTGTGGTGATGCGGATGGATTTAATCCGGGACCGGGTGGTGGTCGACGGCGACGCTTGTCCTGTTAAGCCCGAAATCGCCCGTACGGTTCAGAACTGCGGAGCGACGGCGCTCTTGGTATCCAGCCACGCGCATCGGTTAGTGCCGGAAGATCGTGTGCAAGTCGTCACTGTCGACGCGAGCGATCAGTCGGCGGATTTGTATATCGCCAATGCGCTCACGCCACGGGATGTTCTGGTAACCGGCGATTATGGTTTGGCGGCCCTGGGACTTGCACGTGGTGCTGCGGTCCTAACGCCGCGCGGCAAAGAAATCCGGGAGTCCGATATCGACGGATTGCTGGAACAGCGCCATTTTTCGGCCCGTTTGCGCCGCGGAGGAACCAGGACCAAAGGCCCTCCCCCTTTTACGAATGGGGATCGGGTCCGCTTTCAACAAAAACTGACAACTCTATTGCGGGGGATGCAGGAGAATCGCAACCTTTAGCGAATTGTATTACGTGCGTTAAAAGATAAGGTGGGCCTTACATGAATCATGGCATGATACCCCAGGCGGTCATCGACGAAGTGCTCCAGCGGCATGATATTGCCGAGACGGTGGGCAGATACGTTCACCTGTCGAAGAACGGGAAGTACCTCAAGGGTCTCTGTCCATTTCATTCCGAGAAAACGCCATCGTTCACCGTAACCCCGGAAAAGCAAATCTTCCATTGTTACGGCTGCGGCAAGGGCGGCAACGTCATCAAGTTCGTGATGGAGACGGAAGGGGAAACGTTCCCCGAGGCGGTGAAGCGACTGGCCGAAGATGCCGGTATTCCCGTCAGTTGGACTCCGATCCGAGATGACGAGCAAACCCCGAAGCAGAAAGAACGCCAAACTTTGCATGAAGCCCACGCTTATGCCGCCAAGTTGTATCACTATCTTCTGCGCAACACGGAGGCCGGGAAGCCGGCCATGGACTATCTCAGATCCCGCGGGTTCACGGACAAGTTGATTGAGGAATTCGGAATCGGCTTTGCGCCGGCCCGATGGGACACTCTCGTCCAATCCTTGCAGAAACAGGGATACGATGCGGCGGACATGGAACGTGGAGGTCTCCTGTCTCGTAAACAAGAAGGAGACGGTTATGTCGACCGATTTCGGGACCGGATCATGTTCCCGATCCACGACGGGGAGGGGAAAGTCGCCGCTTTTGCCGGCCGGCTGCTGGGGAGCGGACAGCCGAAGTATATGAATTCGCCGGAGACGCCTTTGTTTAACAAAAGCCGCACGCTTTACCATCTGCACGACGCCAAAGCCGCCATTCGGCGATCACGGCAAGTAGTATTGTTTGAGGGATACGTGGATTGCATCAAAGCGTGGTCGGCCGGCGTTGCGAACGGAGTAGCGTCCATGGGAACGGCGCTCACCGCCGACCATGCCGCTCTGATCCGGCGGTTTGCCGAGGAAGCCGTGATCTGCTATGACGGCGACGACGCGGGACAAGCCGCCGCGCACAAGAGCATTCCGCTGCTCGAAACGGTTGGATTTCGAGTCCGGGTAGGCGTTTTGCCCGGCCGGATGGATCCGGACGAGTACATTTCGGCTCACGGAGCCGAGGCTTTTGTTCGGGAGATTATCGACGGAGCGGTTTCCGCAGTCAAATTTCAGCTTATATATTTAAGGAAATCCCATATACTCCTAGAAGAAGACGGGAAGATCCGGTATTTGCGCGAGGCCGTGCGCCTTGTGGCCCGCCGGGATTCTCCGACGGAACGGGAACTGCTGCTCAAGGAATTGGCCCAAGAGTTCGGTGTATCTCTCGACACACTGAAACAGGAGGTCCTGGAATTCCGAAAGCAGGAGAAATTGGGAGTTGCCGGGGATATTCCCGGCGGATCGTGGAATAATGTATGGAATGAAAAGAGATCTTCCCCCAAACTGCCGCACATCCCTCCCACCTATGTGACAGCTGAGCGACAGCTGCTCTCATGGATGATGCAGAATGCGGAAACGGCTGTTCTGGTACAGCAGAGATTAGGAGCGGATTTTCTTGTCGAGGATCACGCAGCAATTGCTGCTTATTTATATGCGTACTACTCGGAAGGTAATCATCCCGATGTCGGCAAGTTTGTAGCTTCTTTGCACGACGATCGTCTAGAACGGCTTGCCAGCTTCATTGCATTGCTGGAAGTTCCTTATGGTGAGCGGGAGTTAGAAGATTTCTTTCGCATGTTTAATCGAAGTTCGCTGGATACGCAAATGGAGCGAAAACACGAAGAATTGGTGCGAGCGCAACGAACAGGTGACCAATTGCTTGCTGCGAAAATAGGTATAGAGATCATTGCCCTGGAAAAAAAGCGCAAAGAATGGTGACATGCGGCAGTTTCTAGGGAGGAGGGAGTCGGAAATGACGAACGATCAACACACCGGGCTTGATGCGGAAGCGACGCTGGAGCAGGTGAAATCCCAACTGATGGAACAGGGCAAGAAGAAATCCTCCTTGACCTATAAAGACATCATGGAGAAATTGTCTCCCTTTGATCAGGATCCCGAGCAAATTGACGAATTTTTTGAACAACTGGCGGATCAAGGCATCGAAGTGACCAACGACCACGACGAAATAGGTGTGCGTGGGGAAGAAGAGGAACGCGACGAATTCAATTTCGACGACGATCTTTCCCTGCCGCCGGGCATCAAGATCAACGACCCGGTACGAATGTATCTGAAAGAGATCGGAAGGGTGCCGCTCCTGGGCGCCGACGATGAAGTCGAGCTTGCCAAAAAAATCGAGACCGGCGGCAATGAAGGAGAAGAAGCCAAAAAAAGGCTGGCCGAAGCCAACCTTCGTCTCGTTGTAAGTATCGCTAAACGTTATGTCGGACGTGGAATGCTGTTTCTCGACCTCATTCAAGAAGGCAACATGGGTCTGCTCAAGGCCGTCGAGAAATTTGACCATACGAAAGGCTACAAGTTCAGCACCTACGCGACGTGGTGGATTCGTCAGGCCATTACGCGGGCTATTGCGGACCAAGCGCGGACGATCCGGATCCCGGTTCATATGGTTGAAACGATCAACAAGCTGATTCGTGTATCCCGCCAGTTGCTGCAGGAACTTGGGCGCGAACCGACGCCGGAAGAGATTGCGCAGCAGATGGAACTGAGCGTGGACAAAGTGCGTGAAATTATGAAAATCGCGCAAGAGCCGGTTTCTCTGGAGACGCCGATCGGGGAAGAAGACGATTCACACCTCGGCGATTTCATCGAGGACCAGGAAGCGTTGGCTCCAGCGGATGCCGCTGCGTACGAGCTGCTGAAGGAACAATTGGAAGACGTCCTCGATACGTTAACCGAGCGGGAAGAAAATGTGCTGCGCCTTCGCTTCGGGCTGGATGACGGCCGTACCCGGACCTTGGAAGAGGTCGGCAAAGTATTCGGCGTCACGCGTGAGCGCATTCGTCAAATCGAAGCCAAGGCTCTCCGCAAGCTTCGTCATCCGAGCCGCAGCAAACGACTGAAAGATTTTCTGGAATAAGACGATATATAAGATATCGAGGCCTTCCGCCCTTGAGGGTTGAAGGTCTATTTGTTTCAGGAGGGAAAAGTCGTGCCGGCTGTAGAAGAAGATAAACGCAAAACGATCGTAAATGAAATCGAATCTTGGCGCAGAAGCAAACTGCTGCCCGAGCAATTCTGCGACTTCCTGCAAAATTTGTATTTGGATGATCTTAACGAGCGTCCTAAGGCGGCACTGGGAACTGCAGTCCATAAAATCGGGCAAGCAACAGGCAAACAGTGGATCCTTGTTTCTGGAATTTTTGCCTTGATTTGTATCGTTGTACTTCATTTTAGCGTGTTTCCTCTGCCATTGCAAATGGGGCTGGTCGGACTGGTGACGACGGGTTTTGTGGCTCTGGCCGGATGGTGGCGGGACAATCATCCGTTGCGCGGCTTGCTGGCGATGGGAAGCGGCATGATGTTTCTGTTCGGATCAGGTGCCGTTATTCTTAGCCTGCACGGCTGGACCAAAGGGATCGGCCCCATTGTACTGCTTGCGATTTGCGCTGCGATGTGCATCGGTTGCGGTCTTATTGTGCGTCTCGCCCTTGTGCACTGGTTCGGCTGGATGGCCATCATCGGCCTGTACGCTCGGCTCTTATTCCTTCATGCTCCGCATTCGTCCTGGGGAGAGACGCAATTGTACTGGATTCCTGCCGCATTGCTATTCGTGTGGCTCAGTTGGTTTTTGCACGTGCGTCTGAAGTCAGTCGGCGTAGTGTTTTTTACCACCGGTGTTATTGTCTGGTTTATGCCGGAACTTCACGCAGCCATGAGTGGTATCGATCCGCAATGGATTCAGCTGGGGCTTTTGGGTAAAATCTTGGTAGCGGGTGTCGTAATGTATCGGCTCCGAAAACGATGGATGGAATGGGTTGTCTGATGAGAAACGAAACAAAACCGGAGGGAGCAGCCGTCAAACTGTCCCGCAGGTTGTCCATATTGTCGGAATGGGTGGCGCCTGGTTCACGGTTCGCTGACATCGGGACGGATCATGCGTTGCTCCCCGTGTATTTAGCCGCAGCGGGGCGCGTTGCGTTGGCGGTAGCCGGAGACTTGAATCCCGGACCGGTGGAGGCGGCGGGACGTCGAGTCGCCGAAGCCGGGTTGGCGGATATCGTGTCGGTACGTCAGGGGGACGGGCTGGCGGTGCTGTCACCGGGCGAAGTCGATACGGTGTGCATTGCCGGAATGGGCGGCAGCTTGATGGTCCGTCTGCTCGAAGATGCAGGTGATCGTCTTGAAGGCGTCCGGACGCTGGTGTTGTCTCCGCATGTGGCGGAAGACGCCGTCCGACGATGGCTTGTCGTCCACAGCTTCGTGTTGGATCGGGAACTGCTGTTGGAGGAGGACGGTGTGATTTATACCCTGATACGCGCCGTCCAAACGGAAAGTGCCTCTGATGCGGAGGCGCGCAACGCGGCGCTCTATAGCGAAGCCGTACTTGCGCCGTGTCTTCCCAAGGTCCGGATTTCTCTCCTGCAGGAGATGGGACCTCTGCTGATCCGCTCAGGCGGCAACGAATTCCGGCGCAAGTGGGGGTTGGAAATCGCGAAACGAGAACACGTGATTCAGCAAATGAAACGATCAAGCGTCGCCGACGCCACAGACAAAATACAAATCTGGGAATCGGCGGTGGCCGAAATTCAGGAGGTGCTATCATGTTTGCCAGGGGAGAAACCGTCATCCAACTGATGGAGCGGCTGGCGCCGAAGCATTATGCCGAGCCCGAGGATAAGATCGGCCTTCAAGTAGGCAGTCTACGGAAAGAAATCCGCAAGGTTCTTGTCGCGCTTGACGTGACGCCTGAAGTGGCAGAGGAGGCAGGGGCTGTTGGCGCCGAATTGATTATCGCCCATCATGCGGTGATTTATCGTCCGCTCACCCATTTGCAGACGGATACGCCGGCCGGGGCACTGGCCGCCAATTTGCTTCGGCGCGATATCGCGGTGTATGTGGCCCATACGAATCTGGATACCGCCGAAGGAGGCATGAACGATTGGATGGCTGAAGCTCTTGGGCTCGACGGTCGCGGAGTGCTCCGGGAGGTTCATACCGACAAGCTTTACAAACTGGTCGTGTATGTGCCGAAGGATCATCAAGAGGCCGTTCGTTCCGCGATGTTCTCGGCCGGCGCAGGGTGGATCGGCAATTACAGCCATTGCAGCTTTAATGTGGAGGGAACCGGGACCTATTTACCCCGGGAAGGAACCGACCCTTACATTGGAAAGCAGGGCAAGCTGGAATCCGTGTCCGAAGTTCGGGTGGAAACGGTGGTCCCGCAAAGCGCGCAAAAAGCGGTCGTTTCGGCGATGCTCAAGGCGCATCCCTACGAGGAAGTGGCCTACGACCTGTATCCGATGGATCTTAAGGGTCGTTCGTTCGGACTGGGCCGGGTAGGCTCGCTTCCACAGGCCGAATCGCTTGATGCGTTCGCGGAACGAGTCAAACGTGCGTTTGATGTGCCGTTTGTGCGGGTCGTCGGGGATGGCGCCAAGCCGATCCGCAAAGTGGCCGTACTCGGCGGTTCGGGCTCCCGTTTTATCCGCAACGCGATGTTCGCCGGCGCGGATGTATTGGTGACCGGGGATATCGATTACCATACCGCACATGACGCCTTGGTTGCCGGGCTGGCCCTGGTCGACTCCGGCCACAATGCCGAGAAAATCATGAAAGCCAAAGTCGCCGATTGGCTTGGGGAACGACTTCGAGAGAACGGCTATGCCACCGAAGCGGTGGCATCCCAGGTGAACACGGAGCCGTTCCGGGTCCTTTGATGAATCGACCCCAAAACAGCCTCTCTCCTAGGAAGAGGCTGTTTTTTTGCTGCCCAAAATGTAAATTCTTTCTGAAAGAAAAGTAAATATTAAACAATTCGATGACGTATACGACAATTTATTAGAATTAATTTTTGTCGTAATTTTGAATTTTGTTATTGCAAATTGTCGATATATTATTATAATCAATAATGTAACCGCTTTTATTTACTTACATTTTGGAAATATTGTATTTTGGGGGGTGCCACCAAGATAAAAATGAAGCACGAGGCTTACCGAATTCCACATTAGATCCCATGAGAGGTGCCAAAGTTGAAAATGCTTCCTTTAGTCAAAAGCGCATTCGCGGTTCTTTTGGTTGCGGTCATGATCACGGCATGTTCGAATTCCGGTGCGTCGCCTTCATCGGCGTCATCCTCCTCGTCCGGCTCATCGGATTCGTCGTCTGCGGTTGAAATTACGTTTTCCGTTGCGGAATACGACTCCAAAATGAAAGCCGATATGGATGATTTGATTAAACGTTTTGAAAGCGAAAACAAAAACATTCATGTCAAACTTCTGATGAGCAACTGGAACAACTACCACGACAGACTTGTGGCATGGGTGGCCGGCGGGCAGGCGCCGGATATCGCGAATTTGTCCGGCTTATGGCTCGGCGAATTCGATGATATGCAAGCTTTGAAACCGCTGGACGGTTATGTGGATGCCGGCTTCCTCGGCTCTTTCTATCAAGGTCCTCTCGAATCGTTCAAAAAAGACGGTAAATTGCTGGGACTGCCCTATTTCCTCGATCCCCGGGTTCTTTATTACCGTAAAGACTTGTTCGACCAACATCAATTGCCGCCCCCGAAGACGTGGGACGACATCTACCATGCGGCCAAAGTATTGAGCAGCCCTCCGAATGTGTACGGGTTCGGCGTCGGAGGGAAATATCCGAACGTGATGACCGGTTTCGAATACTTTTTTTTCAATTCCGGCAAGGACGTAGCGCCGGTCCATTTCGGACAAAACCACGAATTGTTGTTTAACAGTCCGCAAGGCGTGAAGGCGTTGTCTTTCCTTGACAAGCTGGTCAAGGAAAAACTGACGAACCCGAACCCTACGGACGTGGAGTGGGAAAACGGCGTTCAGCCGATCTTCCAATCGGGCAAGCTGGCGATGATGATTACCGGCCCTTGGTTTGCCGGTATGCTCGACCAGGACAAAAAGGTCCAGTATGATATGGTTCCTGTGCCTACTGTGGACGCAAGTGTACAGTCGAGAGCGGTTATGCAGCCGGATGTGATTTCGGTATTAAGCACGGACGACGCAAAGAAAGATGCGATCGGCAAATTCATAGCCTTTATGTACAAGCCTGACAACCGTTTGACATTTGCGCAAAATCACGGCAACATACCGGAAATCCAGGCGGTCGGCAAAGATCCGAAATGGCTGAACCAGCCGCATAACCAGTTTTTCGCCTCGCTGTTGCCGACGGCAATCAACAAGTACTCGGATACGGGCAAGTTCGGCGACCAGATGGATCATGCCGTAACGGAAGAAATTCAAAAGATGTACCTGAACAGGTCAACGCCGGAAGAAGTGCTCAAGGCGGCGGCAGAGAAGGTTAAGGCACTGTACGGAGGTTAACGCCTTACCGGGAACTTCCACAATCGCTAAGTGAAGGTGGGCAAGCGGAATGTCTCTGCAAGCGGAACTCAACCGAAAGATGAATCCGGCCAACTCAGGAAAGCAGAAGGTCAACGAACGCGGCAAAACAAGGATTCTGCATACCGTGCTCCCCTATGCATTGGTGTTGCCGCTGCTTTTGCTCATCTTTGTGACGATCGTGTATCCCATGTTTCAAACCCTGCTGCAATCGGTGTCCAAGCTGAACCGGATCGGCAGAACCCAGTCGGTCGGCTATTGGGGAAATTACAAATCGGTTGTACATTTGGACGGCTTGGGCATGGTACTCGGGCAAACGGCTCTGTGGGTGGCGGTAACGGTAGGCGTGGCATTCGTGCTCGCCTACCTGCTTGCCCTCCAGCTCAACACGAAAATGCGGTTTCACGGTTTTGCCTACGCCATGGTCGTATTGCCCTGGGCGGCTCCGCTCAGCATCGCGGTGCTTTGCTGGATGTGGATATTCCACGGCGAGTTGGGACCGCTCAACGAAATTCTGAAGTATTTCCACATCATCGGGGAAAATCACCAGTGGCTCGGGACGGCCCGGTCCGCGATGATTACGGTGCTCGCGGTCGGCGTATGGTCGAACATTTCGTTTATCGTGGTTACGCTTCTGGCGGGATTGCAGACGATCAGTCCGGAAATTTACGAGGCCGCGTCGTTGGACGGTGCGGGAGCGGTGAAAACCTTCTTCAAATTCACTTGGCCGCTCATGCGTTCGGTTAACCAGTTGGTCATTGTGCTGTCGGTTTTGTGGTCGTTTAACGCTTTTCCGATCATTTGGATTTTGACGAAGGGCGGCCCGGCCAGCCATACGGAAACGCTGGTGACGCTCATCTACAAGCTGTCGTTCGTGAAGATCGACTTCGGCCAAGCGGCCGCTCTGTCCTCGTTTACGTTTCTGATCATGGTCGTGTTTACGGTCATCTACTTCATGATCGGCAGGGAGGGGAAACAAGCATGAATGCGCTGAAACGCCAAGGATGGATCGGCATCAAGTGGGCGTTTATGATCACGATGATCATTTTGCTCGTTTTCCCTTTCTTCATCATGCTGATCACGTCTTTGAAAACGAAGAGCGACGTATACGACAACCTATCGATTTTGCCTACCAAATGGATGTTTTCGAACTATGTGGACATTTGGAAACAAGTCGATCTGTTCCCTTTTTTCATGAACAGTTTGAAAATCTCGGTCGGTTCGATGGTGCTCGTGCTGCTGATCGCGATTCCCGCGGCATACGCGCTCAGCAGAATGAAGATGTACGGCAAAAACGCCATTTTGTCGCTGCTGCTCATCATCCAAATGTTTTCGCCGATCGTGATTCTCGTGCCGTTATATAAAATGTTCGCCTCGTACCATATGCTCGACAATCTATGGTCGCTGGTCATTGTGAACAGCACATTTTCGATCTCGTTCGCGGTATGGTTCATCCGATCTTTCTTTAACAGCGTGCCCGTCGATATCGACGAAGCGGCTCAAATCGACGGATGCAACCGATTCCAGGCCATGATATGGGTGGTCGCGCCATTGTCCGGACCGGCCATCGCCACATCCGCCATTTTCACGTTCATCAACGCCTGGAACGAGTTTTTGTTCGCGCTGACGTTCATCCAGACGGATACGAAAATGCCGCTTACGGTCGGACTGTTCAGCTTCGCCGGCCGATACGATGTGCAGTGGCATTATATGATGGGTGCGGCGCTGCTCAGCAGCATTCCTGTACTTGTGCTGTTCCTGCTCATTCACAAGCATCTTGTCAATCAGTTGATGACCGGATCGGTCAAATAGCAAAGGAGCGCTGTCTTACATGCAGATCGCATGCAGTTCCCAGTCGTTCGACCGGATGATTTTGGACGGTTCCATGAGTTTGCGGGATTTTTTCCAGTATTGTTCGTCTTTGTATTTCATTCAGGGTGTCGAGTTGGAAGACAAACATATCCTGCACCCCCATGACGATGAGTACCTTCGCCATATCCGGGAATTGGTTTCCACCTACCGGTTGCCCATCGTCAACCTTGCTTTCGACAACAATTTCGGCTACTCGTCGGAAGACAAGCTGGACGCGGAAGCGCAACGGGTGAAGGAGTGGGTGGAGACGGCCAAGCGGCTGGACATTCCGAACTTTCGATTGTTCGCGGGCTGGCCGGACAAAGACAAGGAGTCGCAATGGGCGACGATGGTCGACCATTTGGGGCGATCGGCGGAAATCGTGGCATCGGCCGGACTTCAGACGGTAGTCGAGAACCATAATCACGGCGGTTTTCTATCCAGCAGCGACGATACGGTGCGGTTGTTTCGCGATCTGCCACGTGGCGCCATCCGTCTGTTGCTCGACACGGGCAACTATGTCGACGCGTTGGACGGAGCGCTCAAAACGGCCAAGTGGGCGGGACACGTCCATGCCAAAGTGAAAGAAACGGATCCGTCGGGCAAGCCGGCGGACATTGATTACCCGCCGATTGTGGCACAGTTGGCCAGGGAAAAGTATCGCGGATGGCTTTCCGTGGAATACGAGGGCGATGCCGATCCGTTCGACGTTGTTCGCACTTTCGGCTCCTATTTACATCAGAACATTAAACTATCGGCAACGTGACGGGAGAGAATCAATCGATGAAAATAGGCGTGGTTGGAGCAGGAAATATGGGAAAATTGCACGCATCTCTGTTTGGGGAACGGTCGGATGTGGAATTTATCGGGGTAACGGATATCGATTTGGACCGTTGTAGGCAATTGTGCGACTCTTACGGCGGCAAGCCATTTACGGATGTAAAAGAAATGGTGCAGGCAGGGGCGGAGATCGTGTTCGTTACGGTGCCCAATACGAAACATAAACCGATCATTTTGGACGGCCTCCGAGAAGGGGCGCTTGTATTCAGCGAGAAACCGTTCGTCACCAGCCTCAAAGACGCGGATGAAATCATGACGGAGCTCGGCGGCCGTAAAGACCGGTTGTATCTCGGGTTCAACCGTCGGTTCGCACCGGTTTATGCCAAAGCGAAAGACTACATCAATCAGGGCTTCGAAGTACATTCGGGCAACATCATCATGAACGACGGCGACATGTTGACGCCCCCCTGGGTCGTGAATACCGAAATGACCGGCGGCTTTTTATACGACACCACGATCCACATGTTCGACATGGTTCGTTATTTGGTCGGGGAAGTGGCGGAAGTGCGCTGCATTGCGCAACAATGCCGATATCCGCTGCAGGACAACTTTTCCATCGTATTCACGACGAACAAAGGCCAATCGGTAGTCATGAGCACGAACGGCCACGCTTCCTGGGCTTGGCCTTCGGAAAGGATTCAGCTGTGGGGTGACCACGCGACCATCGTCACGGAAGAACTGGACAGGGTAACTCATTGCGGAAGCCGCCAATCCACGCTTGACGCCACGGATGTCAAAAACCTGGAGCGCAACCGCAAATGGGGGTATGCCCAGATGCACGAAGATTTCCTGGGGGCGGTCAAGGCCAAACGGCCGTTCAGCATTACCGCAGACGACGCCTATCGCTCGGTTCTCATCACGGAAGCCTGTTACGAGAGCGCTCAGGCGGGCGGAAAAACCATTCAGATCTAATGGGGGTGCGAGAGATGCACGTATTTTACAACTGTCAGCTGGCCATTTCCCCTATCAATTGGACGAATGACGATATGACCGATTTGGGAGACCATTACGATTACAAGACGCAATTGAATGAAATGAGAGACCTGGGGTTCAAGGGCACCGAGTTGGGCCGAAAATATCCGAAAGACGTCCGCACGCTCCTCAGCGAATTGGGAAGCCGGGGTTTGGTGTTGACCTCCGGCTGGTGCGATATTTTATTTTCCGACCCTTCCCCGGCGGCTGCCCAACAATCCATGTTAAAGTTTAAGGCGCATGTGTTATTCTTGAAGCACATGGGCTGCCGTTATGTGGTAACGGCGGACGGCGG
>JAQBPQ010000203.1 GCA_028287445.1 Cohnella sp. | reverse complement strand
GAGGAGATCTCATCAATGACCAGCAGCTCCGGCTCCTGCCGCAGCGATTTGGCGAACTCCACCATGAACTGCTTGATCGCCGGCAGATCCTCGACCAGAACGCCGAGTACGTCTGCCAGGCCGATTTTCTCAAGAATGGCGAGCGCTTTCGCTTTAATTGCTCTTCTATCGATAAACAGACTTCCTTTTCGCGGGATCGACGGAAGCACCAGATTTTCTTCGACGGTTAGGTTGGTCAGAAGGCTCAGTTCTTGCGAAGTGACGATCACTTTCCGTTGTTTCGAATCGGCGGGAGAATGAACGCGGTATGGCGCGTCATTCAGGGTGATTTCCCCGGAATCGGGTTTGACGGCGCCGCCGATAATTTTGGCCATCGTGCTTTTGCCGGACCCGTTACCGCCGAGAATCGCCCGGATTTCGCCTTTATTCAAAGAGAAGGAAGCTTCCTGAATGGCAACGACCGATCCGTAGGTTTTGGAGATGTGCTTGCATTCGAAAAGCGGCATGGTTTTCCTCCCGTTGTAAATCATTTGGGAAGATGCACGGTGTGCATCTTCCCTAGGATATGAATATAAGAACGTCAGGATTGTTTAAGCTCGATTAAGGCTTGATGAACAGTTGGTCCAATTGATCTTCGGTCCAGTAGGAATCGAGCGATGCGCTGTCCGGCTGGCCTTCGCCGATCTTGAGTGCTTCATCGAGGCTGATCGCCTTGATCTTGGAGTCTTCGCCTTTCATCCATGGTGCGTCAGGTTGTGCTTCCTTCGTTACGACGAATGGAGCAGCAGAGAAGATCGTGTTCTTCAAATCCGGTTTCAGCGGATTGGCAACCAGGGATTCCGGCTTCAATTTGTAGCCTTGGAGCAATCTTACCGTAACTTCGAGCGAGTTGGCGCCTACGCCCGGAGCGTAAGGAACGGTCATTGTGTTCAGGTCCGAATATTTGTTCTTCCACAAACGAAGGAATCCGAAGGTATAGTCGCCCGTCATGACCGGCAGTGGTTTTTTGGCTGCTTCGTATGCCTGGATTACACCGTTGCCCATAACGTCTTGTTCGAGTACGCCGTCAATGTTCTTGTAAGCGGAAAGGAAGTTGGACATCGCTTGCTGGGCTTTGGTCGGATCCCAGCCGCCAGGTGCGCTTCCGAGCACTTTAATGTCGGGATATTTGTCAAGAACGGCTTTTGCTTCTTTCTGGCGGAGCTGGTCAGCGGAGTTGCCGGCGATCCCGGTGATTTGCACGATGTTGCCTTTGCCGCCGAGCTGCTCGGCAATCCATTTGGCTTGGATGCGCCAGAAAGCGCCGTTGTCGCCCGTTACGTTGATCGTATTCGGGTATTCGGCCGGGTCATCGCTGATGATGACCAGAATATCTTTGGCGACGGCTTTGGCGACGACCGGCGCCAAGGCGCTGGAGGAAACCGGGTTCAAGACGATGGCGTCCACACCGGAGTTGATGAAGCTTTCCACTGCTGCGATTTGAGCGGGAACGCCGTTCGTGTTTTGAATGATAACGTCCTTGAGGACACCGTCTTTCTTGAATTTATCGCCAACCGCCTTGACGCCTCCTACGTATTGGCTTCTCCAGGTATTGCCGAAGTAGCCGTTGCTGAAGCCGATCGTGAAGCCGTCTTTCTTCTTCGGCACGTAGTCGAGCGCGAAGTTTCCGGTCTTTGCTGCCGTTGCGGAAGCGCTATTGGAAGGCGCCGCGCTCTGCGATGCTTTCGGATCGCTGCTTGCCGTTGCGGAGTTGCCGGCACCGCCTGTATTGGTTTTGCCGCCGCATGCGGAAACCAGAAGAACGATCAAAACCATTACGCTTATCAAGGAATAGAACTTGCGCTGCATTCAAAAATCCCCCTAAGTTATGATTGGTGTGAAGCGTTTACAATCGGAACCGAAAACGAAATTGCCTTGTGAGCGCGAACTCGGTCTGGGCGGGTCACCTCCATACGGAATCTCATCTTGTGCGGTCAGCTTATCGCAATCGGATTGATCATCGAGCCGGTAGCGTTTCTGACCAAAAGCGGGGAAGCGACGAATAAAAATTCATATACGCTGTCGCGGGCAAGCATTTCCAGGTTGACGAACTCCATGATGTGGATACCTTCTTTGACAAGGAACAGCGTATGGACAGGATGCGGGTTGTTCGGATCGACAGCCGGGATTTGCTCCAGAGACTCGTTGTCGCCGCCCACATTCACGACGCCCATCTCGTTTAACCATTTGGCGCCGTCCAGATTCAGTCCAGATCCGAAGTATTCCTTGCACTCGGGCTTCGGCCACTTGGCCATATATCCCGTGCGGATCAGCACCGTGTCGCCTTTACGTACTTCAATGCCCTGTGATTTGGCGGTTTCCTGGAGCAGTTGTGCATCGATCGCGTGATGCTTCGGTAAAATGTCCAGTCCGAGGTATCGCGGTACATCCAACAGCACGCCGCGGGTGAAGATCGGAAGAAACTTGGAACCGTCCGCTTTCATCGGGCCCCGGTCGCTCAAATCGGTGGACTCTTTGAAACCGTTGTACCAATGGTTGTCGAGGCCGCATGTGATATGAGCGAATGCATCGATATGCGTACCTGTATGCATGGTGCCGAAGATGACCTCGCTCATGCTGCGCATATTGTCCGAGTTGTTTTCTTCCATCCATCCTTGGTCCTTCTCATTGGCCAATCCGGACGGCGTGCGGTAACTGATCACTTCGAACGGAGGATGGATGGGGTGAACCGGCATGCCGCGGTAGCGTTCGGTTCCCAGATCGTAGATGGCGCCTTTCTTGACGAGGCCCGCCGCCTGCACGACCGATTCATTGGTGGTGTGGGTGAAGACTCTTCCCATCTCATCAGGCGCATACACCTTTTTGAAAACGCTGTCCAAAATAGACATTGAATACGACCTCCTGTTTCATCGCTGGTAATCCTGTCCCATTGTCGACTTCCTGAAAGCCCTTACATTTCAAATGGAAAAAGTTATCCTAAACGATTAGAATTCTGGTTAAGTAACAAATTGATTTTCCATTTGCGGCTTCTCGTTGTCTTTAGAAATCTAATCGTTTAGAATGAAACTTGACTTTATAATATTCGGAATGTTTTCCGTTGTCAATAAGTTGTCTAACTCGTCCGAACAGGAAGATAGGGGGCAATGTCGCTTGACTTTCGGCGTAAACCCGCGTTCTATTACATATATACCACTTTTTGTGAACGGATTCGTGGAAGGAGAAAAACATGCTAACGATTAAGGATGTAGCGAAAAAATCCGGTTTTTCCGTCGCGACAGTGTCCGCGGTCGTTAATGGACTGCCTGTGGTAAGTCCGAAAGCCAAGGAGCAAATCCAATCGGCCATCAAGGAACTCGGATACAGGCCGAATCGCGTGGCCAGAAGTTTGAAGAACTCGAAAACCTCCTCGCTCGCCATGATTGTCCGGGATGTCACCAACCCCTTTTATCCGGAAGTGATCATGGGATTCGAGGACGTGGCCTGGTCAAACAATTATGAAGTGTTTTTGTGCAATACCGAGAACAATCCCGAACGGGAAAAGAAGTACATCGACAACCTGATCGGAAGAAGGGTAGACGGCGTCGTCATTGCGACGTCTTTCATCCAACGGGAGAATCATTACGACAGACTGCTGGAGAATGGCATTCCTTATGTTTTTCTCAATAGGCGTCCGGAGCAGCTGCTGGACCATGAATATTTCGTCGGCAGCGACAACGCGGCCGCTTCGGAGAAAGCAGTTCTTCATCTAACCGAATTGGGGTACAAGGATATCCTGTATATGAGCGGCCCATTGAACCTATATACCTTCAAGAAGCGCTACGAGGGATTTTTAAGAACGATGGACAAAATGGGGCTGCCGGTCGGGGAGGACCGGATACTGTTTTCAAGCGACTTTATGGAGAAGTCCGGTTCCGAACATGCCAAACGGATTCTCGGTTATGAGAAAATGCCGGAAGCCATCTTCTGCTCGAACGATCTGCTCGCCTTCGGCGTTCATCAAACCTTCAAGGAAGCCGGTATGCGAATTCCGGAGGATGTCGCCCTCATTGGTCTCGACAACAACCGTTATAGTCATTTGATCGATCTCAGTACGGTGGAACCCCAGAACAACCAAATGGGCAGAAAAGCCGGTGAAGTTCTGCTCGGACTGCTTAAAATCAAAGATGTAATTGCCCATGAACAGAAGGAAATCATATTGGAACCCCGCCTGATTATCCGCAAATCAAGCGGAGCGGACGCGCGATCCTGAGTAGGAGAAATAAATGAAAAAAGGGGATGGAACTTTCGGAAAGTCCATAGTATGATATAGCTATCCAAAATCTAAACGTTTAGAATTTATTTCGAAACGATTAGATTAATAAAGGGGGATAACTTTAATGGAGGAAGTTGTCATTGTTTCCGGTGCCCGTACACCCATCGGAACATTCGGCGGAACGATAAAGGATGTCGTTGCCGCAGAATTGGGAGCGCTTGCAATAAAAGAAGCCTTAAAAAGGGGGGGAGTATCCCCCGATCTGGTGGACGAGGTCATTGTCGGCAATGTCGGACAAATTGCCGAAAACGCGTTTGTAGCCAGGATGTGCGCACTCGGCGCGGGATTGCCCAAGGGATCCACCGCCATGACCGTCAACCGTCTGTGCGGATCCGGGCTGCAGGCCGTAAACAGCGCCTCCCAGTCCATCCGAAGCGGGGAAGCAGAAATTGTGGTCGCAGCAGGTACGGAGAACATGGACTTGATTCCTTTCTACATCCGCAAAGCGCGTACCGGTATGCGTTTTGGCCATGAGCAGTTGGAAGACGGCCTGGTGACCGTTTTGTCCGATCCGTTCAAAAAATACGCCATGGGCGTAACCGCGGAAAATCTGGTTGATCGCTACGGCATCTCCAGAGAGGACCAGGACGCTCTCGCGTTCGCAAGTCAGGAAAAGGCCATCCGTTCGATTG
>JAQBPQ010000199.1 GCA_028287445.1 Cohnella sp. | reverse complement strand
CGATCAATCGATTATGTACACGACAGCGGACACGTTCATTCAGTTATGGCTGAATCAGAAACAAGCGAAAATCGAGGGCAGGGTTAACTCGATCGTCGCAGCTCCCAAGAAGATCGGCGGTTCTGTTGTGGTTCCGTATCAGTTGGTCCATACGCTGTTCGGGGCGAATGTGGACTTAGATTCGAAATCCGGACAGATTCTGATTACGGCAGAAGTGAAAGATGCCTTGCCTGCCATGCCGGCTATGCCGTCTATGCCAGATCACACCGGGCAAACCGGGCAAACCGGAGATGGTTCCGGGACGGCTGCGGGCGGGACGAGCGACAACCCCCTTGTGGAGATCAGCCATTCGGCCTTTCAACCTGCCAAACTGACGATCAAAAAAGGGCAAACCGTCAAATGGGTGAACAAGGATTCCCAGATTCATACGGTTTACGATTTGGGCGAAGCGTTCACCAGCAAAAATTTGTTAAACAAAGACGAATTCACCTATACCTTCGATAAGACTGGAACTTATACGTATTATTGTTCCACACACCCTACGATGCAGGGTGAAATTACAGTAACCGAATAACGAATACAAGCCGCGGTGGTGCAAAACCAGAATGCGGTTTGTTTTTTTTCTATATTTTTAGAGACTTGTGCCGTTTCAATGTTTCAGTTGTTTTCGAAGTGGGTATTAACATTCATGCCCTTAAAATATAATCAGAGCCCAGGTTAAGGAGGGCCTCAGTGGAATATCCAATCAATATCTTACTAGTAGATGATCACCCCGAAAACTTGGTTGCGATTGAAGCGGTACTGACCGGAGAGCCTTACCGTCTGGTACGGGCGTACTCGGGAACCGAAGCGTTGCGGTGTCTGCTGGAGGACGAATTTGCCGTCATCATCATGGATGTGCAGATGCCGGGCATGGACGGATTCGAAACCGCCAACATGATTCGGACTCGGGAAAAAACCAAATATGTCCCGATCATCTTCATATCCGCCAAGCATCATCAATTAGAGCTTGATTTCAAAAGCTATGCGATCGGCGCGTTCGACTATATGAACAAACCGTTTAACCCTCACATTTTGAAAGCCAAAATCGAGGGTTATGTCAGTATGTACGAATCCAAAATGGTTTTGCAGAGGCAGAGCGAATTGCTTAGGCAGCAAACCAGACAACTGGAGAAAACGAATCAGGATTTGATTCAAGCCAAAGAACTGGCGGAAATCGCTTCGAAAGTGAAATCCGAGTTTTTGACGATGATGAGTCACGAAATACGAACCCCATTAAACGGGATCATCGGAATGTCGGATATACTGCTGGCTTCCGATCTTCCGGGAGAGTATGCCGAAATGGCGGACATTATTCATACAAGCGGCAACTCTCTTCTTTCATTGATTAACCATATCTTGGACTATTCGAACATGGAGTCTGGCCAGTTGAAATTGGAAGAAGAGCCGTTCGTGCTGAAGATGCTGTTGGAAGAAACCATAGATTTATTTACGGCCATATCCCGTGAAAGAAACTTGAAGATGACTGCAGCGGTGGATCCTTCTCTGCCTGCCTTCATAAGTGGAGATATGAACCGTATTCGGCAAGTGCTGGTGAACTTGGTCGGCAATGCCGTGAAGTTTACGGACGATGGCGGCGTTTCGATCGGGGTGCGCAAACTCAAGGAACGGGACGATTCGATTACCATCGAATTCAAGATCGAAGATACCGGCATCGGGATTCCCCGGGAGAAGATGAATCTGTTGTTTCAGCCTTTTTCCCAGTTGGATGCCTCCATAAACCGCAAATTTGAGGGAACGGGATTGGGCCTGTCGATCTCCAAATCATTGGTCGAGTTGATGGGCGGTTCGATTCGTTTTGTACCGACCGACGAGCCGGGTGCTACCTTTGTTTTTACAATCGAGGTGAAACCGTACCGGAAAACTTCCAATGGTTCATCCGGTGTGGGTTCTCACCACCCTTAATATAAATGAGATATCTAAAAAACTTGGTAAAGGGTTGAGAAAATGGCGGACCAGAAGCGTATTGAGGAATCGATAGAGGGACAATTGGATGTCGGTGAATTATTAAACGCGCTAATGGCGATGAAAAAAGGGAATTTCTCACACAGAATGCCCTATAACTACACAGGTATCGCCGGCAAAGTTGCCGATACTTTTAATGAGATCATGGACATACAAGAAGGTATGGTACAAGAGGTCCAAACCGTTGCTAGAGTTGTAGGTAAAGAAGGGAATCTGTCCCGGAGATTCGTTCAGAAAAACGTCAGCGGATCCTGGGAAACGGTGATTGAATCTCTTAATGGCCTCGTCATTGATTTGATCCAACCGACGAGCGAGATGGTTCGCGTTATTAACGCCGTTGCCAAAGGAGATTTGTCTCAAAAGGTAGAGTTGGAGATTGAAGGCAGACCGCTGACCGGTGAGTTCCAAAGGACTGCCAGTAACATCAACAAGATGGTGAACCAGCTCAGCACGTTTGCCTCTGAAGTTACAAGGGTGGCGCGCGAGGTCGGTACCGAAGGCATCTTGGGCGGTCAAGCGGATGTCAAAGGCGTATCAGGCACCTGGAAGGATTTGACCGACAGCGTTAACTACATGGCGAGCAATTTGACGGATCAGGTCCGGAATATCGCCGCGGTTACGACGGCGGTCGCCAAAGGCGACCTGTCCAAACAAATTACGGTTAATGCCAAAGGCGAAATTTTGGAGCTGAAGAACACGATCAACACGATGGTGGATCAGCTTTCCACCTTCTCGTCCGAGGTTACGCGGGTAGCGCGTGAGGTCGGCACAGAGGGCAAACTGGGCGGGCAAGCGGATGTTAAAGGGGTTTCCGGCACATGGAGGGATTTGACCGAGAGCGTTAACTATATGGCGTCCAACCTGACGAATCAGGTTCGCAACATCGCCGTCGTGACGACTGCCGTTGCGAACGGCGACTTGTCAAAGAAGATTACGGCCGAGTTTTCCGGGGAAATCCTGGAACTCAAAAATACGATCAACACGATGGTGGATCAGTTGTCCACTTTCGCATCCGAGGTTACACGGATGGCCCGCGAGGTGGGCACGGAAGGGATCCTCGGCGGACAAGCGGACGTGCAAGGCGTGTCCGGTACATGGCGCGATTTGACCGAAAGCGTGAATTATATGGCAAGCAACCTGACCAACCAGGTTCGTAACATTGCCGAGGTCACGACGGCCGTCGCGAAAGGCGATTTGTCGAAGACGATTACCGTAGACGCCAAAGGCGAGATTTTGCAGCTGAAGAGCACGATCAACATCATGGTGGATCAGCTCAGCAATTTCGCTTCCGAGGTTACACGTGTGGCGCGTGAGGTTTCGACGGAAGGGATCTTGGGCGGCCAGGCGGACGTTAAAGACGTGTCCGGTACGTGGAAAGATTTGACCGACAGCGTCAACTTCATGGCCGGTACGCTGACCGATCAGGTGCGGAACATCGCCGAAGTCACGACCGCAGTCGCGAAAGGCGATTTGTCCAAGCAGATTACCGTTAACGCCAAAGGCGAAATTTTGGAGCTGAAGAACACCATCAACTCCATGGTGGAGCAGCTATCTACCTTCGCATCCGAGGTTACAAGGGTGGCGCGCGAGGTAGGTACCGAGGGCATCCTGGGCGGCCAAGCGCAAGTTAAGGGCGTTGCGGGTACGTGGCGCGACTTGACCGAGAGCGTTAATTACATGGCCTCCAACTTGACCGACCAGGTGCGGAATATCGCGGTTGTTACGACGGCGGTCGCCAACGGCGACTTGTCGAAGCAGATTACCGCAGACGTACAAGGCGAGATGTTGGAACTCAAAATTACGATCAATACAATGGTGGACCAACTGTCGACATTCGCATCCGAGGTTACGCGGGTGGCACGAGAGGTGGGTACGGAAGGAAAACTGGGCGGGCAAGCACAGGTTAAAGGCGTAGGCGGTACTTGGAAAGACTTGACCGAAAGCGTTAATAACATGGCGCGTAACCTGACCGACCAAGTGCGCAACATCGCCGGCGTTACGACGGCCGTCGCGAAAGGCGACCTGACCAAGAAGATTACCGTTGACGTTAAAGGTGAAATGCTCGAGCTGAAAGTCACGATGAATACGATGCTGGATCAGCTCAGCAACTTCGCTTCCGAGGTTACGCGCGTAGCCCGTGAGGTAGGCACCGAAGGAAAACTGGGCGCCCAGGCCGACGTTAAAGACGTATCCGGTACATGGAAAGACTTGACCGATACGGTTAACTACATGGCTAGCAACCTGACGGTTCAAATGCGTAACATTGCGGGCGTTACAACGGCGGTCGCGAACGGCGACCTGTCGAAGAAGATTACCGTAGATGTTAAAGGCGAATTGTTCGAGCTGAAAAATACGATCAACACGATGGTGGACCAACTGAATTCCTTCGCGTCTGAGGTTACGCGAGTGGCGCGCGAGGTCGGCACGGACGGCAAACTGGGCGGACAAGCCCAAGTGCGCGGCGTCGGCGGGATTTGGAAAGACTTGACCGACAACGTGAATATCATGGCGACCAACCTGACCGACCAGGTGCGCGGCATCGCCAAGGTCGTGACGGCGGTCGCGAACGGTAACCTGAAGCAAATGCTGTCCGTTGAAGCCAAAGGCGAAATCGCCGAACTGGCCGATACGATCAACAACATGATCGAGACACTGGCAACCTTCGCCGATCAGGTTACGACCGTGGCGCGGGAGGTTGGTGCCGAAGGGAAACTGGGCGGACAAGCGAACGTGCCGGGCGCTGCCGGTACATGGCGCGACCTGACCGACAACGTTAACTACATGGCGAGTACGCTGACCACCCAGGTGCGTGCGATCACGAACGTTGCGACAGCGGTAACTAACGGTGACCTTTCCCGAGCCATCGACGTCGCCGCAGCTGGCGAGGTCGCGACTCTGAAAGACAACATCAACGAAATGATTCGCAATCTCAAGGAAACGACCCGCATCAATACGGATCAGGATTGGCTGAAAACCAACCTGGCGAAGTTCTCCCGCCTGCTGCAAGGTCAGAGAGACTTGTTCGCGGTCAGTCGGATGATCCTATCTGAATTAGCACCGCTCGTGTCCATCCAGCACGGGGTTTTCTACATTAATGAACCGATGAACGGCGAACCGGTGCTGAAGCTGTTCGCAAGTTATGCTTACCAGAACCGCAAGCATTTGGCGAACCAATTCCGGGCGGGTGAAGGCCTCGTCGGCCAGTGCTTAATTGAGAAGCAGCGAATTCTGCTCTCCAATGTCCCTAGCGATTATGTGCAAATTTCTTCCGCTTTGGGAGAAGCGACGCCTCTTAACATCGTTCTTATGCCGATCATATTCGAAGATCAAGTATTGGCGATTCTTGAACTGGCTTCTTTCCGGCCTTTCGGAGAAATCGATATCGCCTTCCTGGATCAACTGACCGAGTCCATCGGGATCGTCATCAACACGATGCAGGCGAATCAGCGGACGGAAGAATTGCTGATGCAATCCCAATCGTTGACGGAAGAGCTTCAGAAGCAGCAGATGGAGCTCCGCAATACGAACGATGAGTTGGAAGACAAAGCGAAGCTGCTCGTCATTCAGAAGGCTGAAGTGGAAAGCAAGAATAATGAGGTGGAGATCGCCAAACGATTCCTGGAGGAGAAAGCGGAACAACTGGCGCTCACTTCCCGCTACAAATCCGAATTCCTGGCGAACATGTCGCATGAGCTGCGCACGCCTCTGAACTCTTTGCTGCTATTGGCTGAACAGCTTGCGGAGAATCCGGATGAGAATCTGTCCGACAACCAGGTCAAGTTCGCCAAAACGATTCAAGATTCCGGGATTGAACTGCTTAACCTCATTAACGATATTCTGGACTTATCGAAAGTTGAGTCAGGTACCATAACTCCGGATTACAGCGAAGTAGTGTTGGCCGAATTGACCAACGGGTTGGATCGAACGTTCCGCCACATGGTGGATGACAACAATATGGAGTACAAGATTAAGATAGAGCCGGACGTTCCCCACACGATTGTGACGGATTACAAGCGATTGCAGCAAATATTGAAAAACCTGCTCTCGAACGCCTTTAAATTTACGGAAAAAGGGGAGATCATGCTCCTGATCCGCAGGGCGCAAGAAGGCTGGAGTGCGGACAAAGAGACGTTGAACCGTGCCAAAACGGTGCTCTGTTTCTCGGTTAGCGACACCGGAATCGGCATTCCGCAGGACAAGCAGCAGATTATTTTCGAAGCCTTCCAGCAAGCGGATGGCAGCACGAACCGGGAATACGGCGGTACTGGACTGGGGTTGGCGATTTCCCGCGAGATTGCCGAGATGCTGGGCGGAGAAATCACGCTCTACAGCGTCATGAGCAGCGGAAGCGTGTTTAACCTGTATCTGCCGACAGAAGTGGAATTTCCCGAACCGGAGCCGAAGCTGAAACACCAGCCGGAAATTATCGATGTCTCGCCGCCGAAGCGGACTCGGAGTTTAACGATCGGTGCGTCCGACGCACTGATGGATGACAGGGACGACATTCAGCCGGGGGACCGTGTATTCCTGGTCATCGAAGACGATCAGAAGTTTAACGAGATATTATTGGATATTTTGCACAAAAAAGGGATTAAAGCGGTCATCACCACCCGAGGCATGCAGGCTTTGGATCTCGCGCAAAAATACAATCCGGTTGCCATAACGTTGGACTTGAATCTTGGAGACTCGGATGGCTGGATTGTGCTCGAACATTTGAAAAATGACATCAACGTCCGCCATATTCCGATCTGTGTACTCACGGTGGATGAAGATGAAGTGGCGCTGCTGCAGAAGGGCGTGTACGATTATGTCCGTAAACCGGTCACGAATGAAGAGCTAGGGACCGCTTTAGAGAAGTTGGGTGAGTTTGCCGACAAAGCCGAACACAGCATGTTGATCGCGGTGAAGGATGAACAGCGTCGAAAACAGTTCGTTGAGCTGTTGGACAACGAAGATGTCAAAATTGTGGCAGTGGACACAGGGCGCAAGGCGTTAAACCAGTTGAACGGCAAAAAGTTTGACTGCGTTCTTGCGGATAACGACTTGCCGGATATGAGCGGCAACCGGTTTATTCGGGACATCGTCAAAAACGTCATAAACAAACATTTGCCGATCGTGATGCACCGCAGTAAAAAACTCACATCCGAAGAAGAAACCGAATGGGACGAACTGACCAAAGTTGCGGTTGTCAAAGAAGTGAAATCGCCCGTTCAAGTGATGGACGAAACCACGTTGTTCCTGCACCGGAAATCGGAGAATTTGCCGACACGGTCGAGAGATGCGCTAGTGAAGCTCCATAAATCGGATGAAATGATCGAGTACAAGAAGGTGCTTGTCGTCGATGACGATATCCGTAACATCTTTGCGCTGACAACGATTTTGGAACGCCATCATATGAAGGTGCTGCCGGCGGAGAATGGCCATGACGCCATCTCTATCCTGGAGCAGACGCCGGACATCGACATCGTGCTGATGGATATCATGATGCCGGTGATGGATGGTTACGATACGACTCGGGCAATTCGTCAGAGACCGGAGTTCAAAGACTTGCCGATCATTGCGCTGACCGCTAAAGCGATGAAGGGAGACCGCGAGCTGTGTCTGGAAGCCGGGGCTTCCGACTACATCATGAAGCCGGTCAACAGCGCGCAATTGCTGTCCATGATGCGGACTTGGCTGGACAGTTAAATCCGGAGAGCTACGATAACACGCAGGAGAATTTCTCCTGCGTGTTGTAATTTGTAGAGAGATGGATTACCGCAATGATAAGGAAAGAGGAGGTCGTGTGGATGAATTTCGATGCGTTCAACAACCCGTACGCGTCCAGAAGAATGACATTGTACGGTTCAAGAGGGATGGTCTGTACTTCTCAGGCTCTTGCCGCACAAGCGGGTTTGGACATTCTGAAGAGGGGCGGCAATGCCGTGGATGCGGCCATCGCGACCGCTGCCTGCATGACCGTCGTGGAACCGACTTCAAACGGCATTGGCGGCGATGCGTTCGCGCTCATCTGGATGGACGGTAAGTTGCATGGTCTCAATGCCAGCGGGGCTGCACCCGCTGGTATATCCGTGGAGGCCGTTAAAGCCCTGGGGCATGAGAAGATGCCCGGTCTGGGCTGGCTGCCGGTCACGGTGCCGGGCATCCCTGCGGCTTGGGCCGAAATGTCCGGCCGATTCGGAAGGCTGCCTTTCAACGATTTACTTGAGCCGGCCATACGGTATGCGGAAGAAGGATACCCCGTAGCAGCGGATTTATCCGATGGCTGGGCTCGTGCCCACCGGCGGTATTCGGTGGTGCTGCAAGGGGAGGAGTTCCAGGAATGGTTCCGCATATTCGCACCGGAAGGAAGAGCGCCGCGTCCCGGCGAGTTATGGCGCTCACCCGATCATGCCCGGACGTTGACCGCCATTGCCGAGACCGGAGCCCGGGCGTTTTACGAAGGAGAACTGGCAGATCGGATCGATGAGGCTTCCCGGCAGACAGGCGGTTTTATCCGGAAGGAGGACCTCGCCGGTTTCAAGCCGGAATGGGTGGATCCGATCAGCGTTAATTATAGAGGGTATGACGTATGGGAAATTCCTCCGAACGGACAGGGTCTAGTCGCTTTAATCGCGCTGAACATTCTGAAAGGGTTCGACTTCAGCGAAAGGGATGCCGTGTCTACCGTACATCGGCAGATCGAAGCGCTGAAGCTGGCCTTCTCGGATGGACTCGAATACATCACGGATCCTGCCAAAATGAATATTCGAGTAGAAGATCTGTTATCGGACGCCTATGCGGATGAACGAAGACGTCTGATCGGCAAGAAGGCGCTTTTGCCGTCTCCGGGTCAACCACCGCGCGGCGGGACGATATATCTTGCCGCAGCAGACGGAAAGGGCGGCATGGTGTCGTTCATCCAGAGCAATTATGCGGGCTTCGGCTCAGGGATTGTCATTCCGGGCACCGGCATTGCTTTGCAAAATCGCGGCGCGGATTTTTCACTCGATCCGGGAAAGGCGAATTGCCTGGAGCCCGGCAAAAAAACGTACCACACGATCATTCCAGGATTCATTACCAAGGACGGAGCGGCCGTCGGACCGTTCGGCGTCATGGGAGGATACATGCAGCCGCAGGGACATGTCCAGGTCGTATCCAGCATGATCGACTTCGGTCTGTCTCCTCAGGCGGCACTTGACGCTCCTCGATGGCAGTGGATGAGCGGCCACAAAGTAAAGCTGGAGCATGTGTTTCCTGATTCCATTGCCCAGTCGCTGCGGCGGATGGGGCATGATGTCGAATGGGCGGTTGACCATGGTTCGTTCGGCAGAGGCCAGATCATTTTAAGGAACGAAGACGGCGTATTGGCCGGAGCAACGGAACCGCGCGCCGACGGGGTCGTCGCGGCCTGGTAGACGGAATCGGTGTCCCGATAACACAGGAAGAAGCTTTCATGCTACTTTTTACGACGAGGGGGTCAATAAAGGGTTTAAGCATAATGATTTACGATGAGAACGAAAAGTTTATACGGCAGATCCCGAAATAGTTTTGCAATCGTTGAATTGGAATCAGGGTGCGCTTTTGGATGAGCGTATTATCCCAGAGCTTAAATTACTGCGCAGGAACAACACTCACCCCAGTTAAGCTCTGTTCAAACATATCAATGATATGGAGGAATCTTTCAGCTTCACGGAATACATGATCTGCCAATAATGGATGTATGATGCTTTTTATACGACAAGCATTTATTAAATCGCGTGCTGTTTTCTTAAAATCGCGCAGGGAAGCAACCGACACCCTATTCTGATCGAGGAATTGATCGAGTAGGGGGGCAGTTTGCGATTGCGGACGCATCGATTCTAAATCTCTTGCTTGATAGAGCAATTTGTCGAAATCATGACTAAAGTTACGTGCCTGTTCTACTAATTGACGTTCAGAGGGGTCCAGTAAATGTCCAATAAATTTTGCATGGTCAGCCATTATCCTTAAGAAAAACACATTTTCATTAATGATTGCATCAGGCAAAGGGTCTAATCTGCCAGTATTAAGTTCTTCCAATCTTTTTCTAAAGTAAAATGCTTCTCTGCTAATGTGGTCAACTAACAAAGGAAAGTTGTTCGCACCTGGAAGCTGGCAACTTAAAATCAATCCCAACACTTTTCTTTTGAAGGCCCATATATGAGAAGCGGCGTTGTGAACTTCCACGTTGAATCTTTTAATAACCTCAGGGTCTGTTTGAGGTGTAAATGTGTTTGATCTTCTTTCAATTTCCTCAAACAGTGCGTAAAACTGATTCGCCTGATTTATTAACTGTGTATCGTCGCAACGAAAACCTAATTTCAAAAAAAGCGAATGCTCTTTCATGATGCGTGACCAGAATCTTATCTCATCTAAAGAACGTGCAACAAAAGCATCAGGCATGACATAACCTCCAACACACAGTGTGTTATTACAATATGCGGGGGTCATCGTTAATCAGACTATGCTCCGAATTTTTGCCGAGTGCGAGCGCGATAATTATTTGAAGATTTTATTGTAATTGGTTAGATTGATTATTTTGTTTTGAAACAAAATCCAATGTCCAATTCACCATACCATCCATCATGTTTCATCATACATGCCCCTTTGATTGAAGTATGAGTATTGTAACCACATATAAGCAAATTATCCAAGTTTTCAATGATCAACAACATGAATCAACAATATGCAGTATAAGGATTTGGCTTTCTCGCATAATAAGTTATGATAGGACTTACGAATGGGGAAATCAGATCTGTATTTTTGGAGGTAAAGTCTTGAAAGATCATTGGGAAAGACCCGCAGCACCCGTTTCTTTGGATCTGAGGAAGATCGAAACGCTTGTCAAACCGGTGTTCGGGGGAAAACGAGTCTTGGCCGCTAAGCGAATCGGCACCGGATTCAGCAACTCCAACTATAAAATTCAATTGGATGGAATCGATGAGCCGTACTTGTTACGGTTGTATAGACAGGATGAAGAAATTGCGGACAAAGAACTAGCCATTTCCAGATTGGTAGGGGAGACCATACCGGTTCCGGATTTTATTTACGCCGACTGGAGCCGTACGAAGTACGAGAGACCATGGGCTGTCTTGCAATGGAAAGAAGGTTCGCTTCTGAAAGAGGTGCTGAAAACCGGAACCAACGAAGACTTGGCTTCGGCCGGTGGTTCCGTAGGCAGCATTCTAGCAAAAATTCACTCCTTTACTTTTCCGGTCGGCGGATTTTTCGATCAAAACTTGGATATCAAAGAACCTATCCAAATGGGCTCCGACGGATTTCTCGGATTCATGGAGCAAAGTCTGTTCGTTCAATCATCCGGTAAATGGCTCGGTGAGGATTTGACGCAAGCTCTGTGGTCATTCTGCCAAAAATACGGCCCGCTTCTCTCGGAAGTGAAGGACTCGCCTGTCCTCGTACATTCTGATTTTAACGGATTAAATATTCTTGTCGAGCAGGAAGCACCAGGTCATCCGATTTCGGCCGTGCTGGATTGGGAATTCGCTTTTGCCGGGAGCCGGTACGTGGATATCGCCAATATGTTGAGGTACGAAGAGAACGACTCGATCTTTGAACGGCATTTTATCCGATCCTATCAGGAACAGGGAGATAAGCTCGCGCACAATTGGAAGCTGCTGTCCCGCTTAGAGGACCTCATCGCATTGTGCGATATGCTGAACCACTCGACAACCAAGACACCTAACCGCATCCACGATCTGCAGCGCTTGATCCAAAAGACGGTACTCTCGCAACCGAACACATGACTAGTCCCGAAGAGACCCACACTCACAAGTGTGGGTTTTTGCGTTGAAGTGTGCTTGCGTATATTGTTTACTAACGCATATTGCAACTTTCGTGGAAAGGGGGAGTTCGGATGAAAAAGATTTCATTGTTAATGATAGCTTCGCTTGCATGTACTTTCTACGTTGGATATACATTTGGCGATAAAAACAACGACTCAAAACCCCAAGACTCTGCCAATCAAACCATACATTCAAGATGGGTAAAGGAAGCGAAACCGCCTTTGCCAGAAATATTGATTGATGGTGTTAAAATCGAGGTTGTTCGCGGCAGTTACACCTGGTGCGCGCCGTCTTTGAGCAAAGAAGGTAGTTGTGTAAGTGTGGACGGTTCTATACCCGAGCTGACAGCAACTATGGTTCCTGCAGGCTTAAAGATAGACACAAAGGCTCCCCAAGGAATCAAGGAATTTACAATAACAAATACAAACAAAGACTTTAACGGTGACCCTTACTTCGTACCAAAAAATAAAGGAGTATACCTTTACATGATTCATTGTGATTGGTTCCTGGATCAAGGGCAATCCGACTATTTCTTCTCCGTTGAAGTTGCATAAATATGCCCGTTGCTTTGCACTACAACATAACCGTAGGGATACCGAATGATTTATTGTGGAGTTGAAGGGGGAGCAGCAGCATGGATGAAGCTTTTCAAGCAGGTACGGAGGCAGGCAGGCGCAACACTCTGAGGAAGGCGAGACAAACCGCTTTATCGGCGTTGCAGCAATATGAGGTGCATCCGAGTCACGTTCAGTTTATCCAGGTATCCGATCATATCACGTACCAGGTTAGAACAACCACCGGGCAGCGCTATTTGCTCCGCCTTCATTCCCATTTGAAATCCAAAGAAGAAGTTCTGTCGGAAATCGAGTGGCTGGGTGCTTTAAGCCGAAGGGGGAATCTGGTCGTACCGGAAGGAGTTGATAACCGAAACGGCGCCCATGTTACGGAGATTCGGACGAAGAATGGGTTTCAAAATAACGTGACGGTCATGAAGTGGATAGAGGGCGAGCATCTCAAAGGCGATTTAACCGAAAGCCAGATCAACAAAATGGGGGTTTTGATGGCAAAGCTTCACGATGCATCCTCGAACTTTGTTCCATCCGATAACTTTGTTCGTTCTAGTTGGGATGATAAGAGTTTTACTAGAGATTATAATCGTCTCAAGCAGCATTATCGAAGCTTCATCACGGATGAGGAGTTCGAGCTGTACGGGCAAGCCGCGGATAAGGTAGTGGGCGAATTGGCCGACATCAAGGACAATACACAAGATTTTGGGATGATCCACGCGGACTTACATATAGGCAATTTTGTATTTCATAACGGTGATCCTTACCCCATCGATTTTGGCCGTTGCGGCTTCGGCTATTATCTCTATGATCTGGCGCAAACGCTTGTTGGGCTTTATCCTGTTCAAAGGAGACTGCTGGTGGATGCTTACGCGCGCCAAAGGGAATTGCCCGGTGACTATGCGGCGGTGTTGGCGTGTTTTTTTGTGATGTCTCTGTTGGAGAGTTATAGCTTTCATGCCTCTAATCCCCGAGAAACGGCAGGACTAAAATCACAACAGCCCTATGCGCAAGCGATATTAAAGCACTACCTGAGCGGTGAGCCATTCCTGTTCAATCCGATCAAAATAGATCATTCGGTTTAAAAGCATTCTTGTGCTGGAAAATCGCTATTCCTATGAGGTATGATGAGTATTAGGCAAATATAGGAATGGAATCATAGAGAGGATGAAAGGTTGAATGAAATTTAGCGAGTATCATTATGAACGCCCGGACGTTAAACAAATCGAACAGCGGTTTAAGGCACTTCTAGGCTCGTTCAACAGTTCTGAAAGCGTTTCCGAACAGAACCGAGTCATGGAATCCATCAACAAGCTGCGCAGCGAGATCGATACGATGAATCAGTTGGTGTCGATTCGGCATTCCATTAACACAACGGACGAGTTCTACAAAGCCGAACAGGATTATTTCGACGAGATCAATCCGATCATCCAAGAATATGTAACGGATTATTACCGGGCTTTAACCCATTCCAAATTCAGATCAGAATTGGAAGTGAAGTGGGGCAGCCAGCTGTTCCGGCTTGCGGAGATGTCGTTAAAGACTTTCAGTCCTGAAATCATCGAAGATTTGCAGCGGGAGAACAAGCTCGTCACCGAATACAACCAGCTGGTCGCCTCCGCGAAGATTCCGTTCGAAGGAGAAGATCGGACACTCGCGCAATTAACACCGTTTGAATTGTCCACGGATCGCGATTTGAGACACAGGGCGGCAGATGCTCGTTATCAATTCATGGCGGAGAACGAGAAAAACTTCGACCGCATCTATGATGATCTGGTTAAGATTCGCACGAAAATCGCCAAAAAATTGGGTTACGGCAATTTCGTCGAACTCGGTTATGCGCGGATGAACCGTACCGATTATAATGCGGACATGGTGCGGAATTTCAGGGATCAAGTGTGGAAACACATGGTGCCTGTCACCACTAAGCTCAGAGAAAGACAGCGCAGCCGGATTTCGGTCGATACTCTCAAATACTACGATGATAATTTCAGCTTCAAATCGGGGAACGCCAAGCCCAAAGGCGATCCGGACTGGATCGTTCAGAACGGCGCGAGGATGTATCAAGAATTATCGCCGGAAACCCACGAGTTTTTCACTTTCATGCAGGATCACGAACTGATGGATCTGGTGAGCAAGAAGGGCAAACAAAGCGGCGGTTACTGCACGTTTTTGCCCGATTATAAGTCACCTTTCATCTTCTCCAATTTTAACGGCACCTCGGGTGACATTGATGTGTTGACGCATGAAGTGGGGCACGCCTTCCAGGTGTATGAGAGCAGACACTTCGAAGTGCCGGAATACGGATTCCCGACCTATGAAGCTTGTGAAATCCATTCGATGAGTATGGAGTTCTTCACTTGGCCGTGGATGGAGCTGTTCTTTAAAGAGGATACGGAGAAATACCGGTTCGACCATCTGGCTCACTCTCTCCAATTCATTCCTTACGGCGTGTCGGTAGATGAATACCAGCATTTTGTCTACGAGAATCCGGAAGCGACGCCCGATGAGCGCAAATCGGCATGGCGCAAGATCGAACGCAAATACTTGCCGCACCGGAATTATGACGAAAATGAGTATCTGGAGCGCGGAGGCTTCTGGCAGCGGCAAGGTCACATTTTCAATACGCCGTTTTACTATATCGACTATACCTTGGCTCAGCTCTGTGCGTTCCAATTTTGGAAACGGATGAACGAGGATTATAAGGCGGCTTGGGCGGATTATTTGAAATTATGCCAGCAGGGCGGCAGCCGCTCATTCGTAGAGCTGGTCAAGTATGCCGGGCTTATCTCGCCGTTCGAAGACGGTTGTGTGGTGTCCGTGATGGGCAACATTGAGAATTGGTTAAACGGTGTGGATGACACGAAGTTGTAATATTTAATGAAGTTAAACAAGCTGCCGGCCATGCCGGCAGCTTGTTTAACGTTTATAATAGGTTTATATCCAGAATAACAACAACGGGAGATTACGCACGCATGACAAGCTTTCGAGTTTATTTTCAGTTTGTGAAACCTTATTGGAAAATCGTTTTGTTGACCGTTTTCTTCGGTATGATCAAATTTGCTATTCCGCTGACACTGCCGCTGATCCTAAAATATATCGTGGACGACTTGCTTCTCAGTACGGTACCGGTGGCGGAGAAAACAAACCGGTTGATGATGCTCATAGCCGGTTCTTTGGCGTTGTTCGTGGTCATCCGGGCACCAGTCGAATATGTTCGGCAATATTTCGCACAGATGACGACAAGCCGGATCCTTTACGACATGCGTAACCGGCTGTATGAGCATGTCCAAAAGCTGTCTCTCACGTACTACCACAACCATCGGTCGGGCGAGATTATCTCCCGCATGATCAACGACGCCGAACAGACCAAAAATATCGTGGAGACCGGCCTGATGAACGTATGGCTGGATCTGTTCACGTTGACCATTGCCTTGGGATTTATGTTTCATATGAACGTGGACCTGTCCTTGGTAGCGCTCGCCGTATTTCCGTTTTATATGATCTCGGTGAAGAAGCTTTATAAACGTTTAAGGACATTAACAAGATCCCGATCCCAAGCGTTAGCTGAGCTGCAAGCCCATCTGTACGAGCGGGTGAACGGCATACCCGTGATCAAAAGCTTCACCTTGGAAGAGGTGGAGAAGGATCGGTTCGACGAGAAAAATCGCATGTTCCTTCAACGCGCTTTATCGCTTACCCAATGGAACGCGTTGACCAACGGAATCATCAATACGTTGACGGATATCGCTCCTCTGGCTGTTTTGTTTTTTGGGGCCTATCAGGTCATGCATCATCAGCTTACTTTAGGTGCGTTTGTGGCCTTTTTCGGATTTCTCGATCGGCTGTATAATCCGCTCCGGCGATTGGTGAACTCTTCTACAGAGCTTACGCAAGCCAGCGCCTCATTGGATCGCGTGGTGGAACTGATGAACGAGCCTTACGATATCACGGACACGCCGCATGCGAAGCCGATCCGGGATTTAGCCGGCTTTATCGAATTTAACAACGTATCGTTCCGGTACAATGAACAATCGGATTGGGTATTGAGGAATATCACACTGAACATCCGCCCAGGCGATACGGTTGCCTTCGTAGGCATGAGCGGCGGCGGCAAATCGTCTTTGATCAGCCTAATTCCCCGCTTCTATGATGTGCAAGAAGGCCATATTCGGGTCGATGGTGTGGACATTCAGGATGTGACTCTGAACAGCCTGCGCGGACACATTGGAATGGTGCTTCAGGATAACATCTTGTTTAGCGGCAGTGTCCGGGACAATATTTTGTTCGGGAAGCACAACGCCACCGAGCAAGAAATCGTGCAAGCCGCAATGGCGGCTAATGCGGAGGAGTTCATTCTGGGGCTGCCGAAGGGTTATGACACGGAAATCGGCGAGCGGGGCGTCAAATTGTCCGGCGGACAGAAGCAGCGGATCGCGATAGCACGCGTGTTTCTCAAAAATCCGCAAATTCTCGTGTTGGATGAAGCCACGTCCGCGCTCGATCTGGAGTCTGAGCATCAGATTCAAGAGTCTTTGGACCGGCTGGCGAAGGATCGCACAACGCTGATCGTGGCTCACCGCTTATCTACGATCACCCACGCAGATCAGATCGTTGTGATCGAGCATGGCGAGATCAAGGAAACGGGAAAACACGATGAACTGATGAGGCGGGATGGGGCATACGCACGTTTGTTTAAGGTTCAGCACCTTCAGGATGTGCTCGTCTGATCCGGAAAGCATCGTGTTGGGTTTCACCCCATTGGGTATGCTACGCATAAAGGCGGTGGCTTCCGATTGTGGACGATTAAGGCACGGCATGTTCGGGATGCGGACGGCGGAACGGCGGCTCTGGAATTGCAAACAAAAGACAATCGGCTCGACGTCAACGTCCGATGGGACGGCTGCATGGAAATCCATGTTTATTCGGTGACGGAAGAAAATCGGGAATTGAGCGATACCTTTCATACGTGTGATTTGGTGGGCTTCATTGAAACCCTTCAATCCTTGAACGGGGTATGCCGGAACTATTTTGATGAAGGAACCTACTGGGAACGCGATCCGGACGAGGAGTATCAGACAACGGACCGCTTGGACGCCGGGATCAGTTACCAATAAGCGAGGGATCGCCATGTATTATTTGTTCACCCATAATGATTTGGACGGGGTCGGCTGCGGCATTGTGGCTCGGGTAGCTTTTGGCGAAAACGTAGAAATACGCTACAACTCCGTAGATGGGTTAAATCCGGAAGTCGCACGGTTTCTGGAACGGAAGCACCACAAGAGAAAAAAGAAAGAATACTTGTTCATCACCGATTTGTCGGTTCATGAGGCGAATGCCGCCCGGCTCACCGAACACGGGGAATCCGGCGCCATGGTGAAGCTCATCGATCATCATAAATCGGCGCTGCCGTTGAATCGGTATCCTTGGGCCGCGGTTACGATCGCTTATGAGGACGGTCGGTTGGCTTCGGCGACGTCGCTTTTTTATGATTATGTCACGCAGCAAAGATGGATACAGCCGACCGATAAGTTAAGCGAATTCGTCGAGATGATCCGCCAATATGACACTTGGGAATGGGAAGCGAACGACAATACCCAGGCCAAGCAGTTGAATGACCTGTTTTTCCTGTGGTCGATCGACGAATTCGAAGATAAGATGCTGGAACGGGTCCAAGAACCCGGCGGTTTCTCGTTTAGCGAGTTTGAACAACAATTGCTGGAACTGGAAGAGGAGAAAATCGAGCGTTATGTCCGCCGGAAAAAGCGTGAACTGGTCCAGACGTTTATTGAAGGCCGTTGTGCCGGCATCGTCCACGCGGAGCTGTATCACTCCGAGTTATCAAGCGAGCTCGGCAAAGAGAATCCTCATCTGGACTACATCGCCATTGTGAACATGGGCGGGCGTAAAGTCAGCCTGCGCACCATCCATGACACGGTGGATGTGTCGGAAATTGCCGGACAATACGGCGGCGGCGGACATGCCAAAGCATCCGGATGCCCCTTGACGGTCGAAGCCTATGCCATTTATGTGGAAGCGGCGTTCGGCATCGAACCGATGCGGCCGGATGCGCACCGCAATCGTTTTAACCAGAGGGGTTCGGAATATGGAAACTTGTATGAGAACCGGGAATCCGAGCACTTTTATCTCTTCTCGAGCGGCCGGAACTGGCGGATTGACCGCAACGGTGAAACGATGGACGAGACTTTCCACTCGGGAGAGGAAGCCGAGCGCTTCTTGAAACGACATCATCAGGCCTGGCTCGTGAGAGACGAGTTGTTTGTAAAGTATTTAATGGAGCATATGCTGTTCACCAAGAAAGAATTGGAGGGCGCGCTTCATAATATGGTGTAGGGGTATTAAAAGCAAAACAGCTAGTCGTAACGACGAGGCGGTGACGAAAATGGCAAATGCGCAAATTGCCTCGGAGTGGGACATTTATTTGCTCGCAGGGGTCGGATCTTCTCGGAATATGTTCAGTGAATGCAAACGTGAACTACTTTTCCGGTTCCTGGAGGCAGGGCGCGAGCCTGTCATCCACGAACTGTTTCCGTATGGCGACCAGACGCAGCGGCTTATTAGGCAATTGTTGGAGGTCAGCGCAGATCTGGTCGGCCTGCGAGGATGGCTTCGGTCCGGTGGAAGAGACGCCGCCGAACAAGTGAGCAAGCGATCAAGGGGTCATCCTGTATTGTTCATCGGTCACAGCGGGGGCTGCGTGGCGGCTTATCAGGCTGCGATTATGATGACTCACGATGGGGTGATCCCGGATTTCCGCATCGTTCAGGTCGGATCGCCGAAAGTGCCGATTCGGCCTGAACATCGTGACAAGGTGAGCTATTTTCTGGCCGTAAACGAAAACGGAGTACGCGTCGATCCGATCACCCGGTTGGGCAGATGGGGCGGATGGAGCCGGAATGGCCAAGGAAAACGTTATTGGGATAAGTCGAAGTATGCTCCGGGACATGTCGGTACGATCACGGTACTGGGCGGACATGAGCATTATTTCCGGAATGACGAGTTGTATATCCATCCTGAGCGCGGATCCAATTTGTTTCTCACCTTGGAATCCATCTGGGAGAAGGTCGCGGAGCACGCGGAGAGTGACACCTGAAAACCGCAATGCAAAACAAGCTGCCGCAAATAGGCAGCTTGTTGTTGCAGGGTCCTTATTCAATACCGGTTGCCGGAACGCCTGCGGAAAAGGCGAAATACGAAGTAAATGATCACTGCCCAGATGAGCACGCCGAGAATGGAGATGCCACCACCTCCAAAACCAAGGGGATTGAAAAGGCTGCTGAATAAAGAACCCGCGACCAGACCGCCGAACAATCCCCCCATAAATCCGCCGAATCGGCTCCGCGGCGCCGCAGGAGTCGTGGCGCCCGGAGCGCGGCCCGTTCGACCGGTGCCGTATCCGGGCGTAAAGCCGCTTCGCGGCGAACGGAAACTGCCGCCCCGGCGTAAAGCGCCGGGATGGTAGTTATCGTCAACGGCGGTTACGGTTGGCGAAGGAACGACAGGCGGGAGGATTACCGGCGAAACTAAGCGTTGCGCATGGATGTCCGATGCCGCTTGGAAAACAAAATAAAGTCCCAAAAACAGCGTTATGATTAATCGCACGTCGTATTCCTCCGATGTTTGCCATGGAATCAAAGGTAGCATGTGCACTTTTATTCTCTTTATTCCACCCTGATCAGAGGTATAATCAGGGAAGGGAAGGGAGCTTGCGTGATTATGCCAATGAACAGCAAAGAACGATTTTCCAACCGGGTCGCCACCTATGTCAAGTACCGGCCGAGTTATCCGAAGGAAGGAATCGATTATTTGTATGGAACCGTGGGCTTCCGTCACAATTCCGAGATCGCGGACATAGGTGCGGGAACCGGCATTTTCTCCGGACTGCTGCTGGAGCGCGGAAGCCTCGTAACGGCTGTAGAGCCGAATGCGGCGATGCGGGTAGCGGCAGAGAATGCGCTGGGCGATGAAGCCAACTTCCGCATCATCGAAGGATCCGCTGAAATGACCGGCCTGCCGGACAATTCGGTGGATTTTGTCGTTTGTGCCCAGGCCTTTCACTGGTTCGATCACGCGGCGGCTCAAACGGAATTTCGCCGAATCCTGAAGCCGGGAGGGACTGCTGCGCTCATCTGGAATTCGCGGCTCACGCACGGCAGCGCCTTTCTTGAAGACTATGAGCATTTGCTGCATCTATTTGGAACCGATTATGCCCAGGTGAATCATAAAAACGTTTCGTCCGAGATTTTCAGCTCATTTTTCAAGAACGGTTCTTATCACGAAGCGAAATTTGCCAACCGACAAATATTCGATTTTGATGGGCTGACCGGGCGGTTGCTATCCTCCTCCTACAGTCCCCAAGCCGGGAATCCCCTTTACGAACCGATGATGAAAGAGCTGCGGAATCTGTTTGACTGCAATCAACAGGATGGGAAAGTGTTTTTCGACTATGACACTGAGGTGTACTGGGGAGAAGTATAGTCGGAATCGTTCATATTGGGTTTACATTAGTATCATAAAATCACGAAAACAGGATTTGGCGGAAAGAAGGAAGAATGACTTGCCGAAGGTCATGGTCGTAGACGACGATGCTCACATTCGCGAATTGGTGCGGCTTTATCTGGAAGATGAAGGGATGGAGATCATCGAAAAAACAAATGGGCGGGAGGCGCTGTCGTATGCGGAGAACCATCCGGTTGATCTCGTGATTCTGGATATCATGATGCCTGAAATGGACGGATGGGCTCTATGCGAACACCTTCGGGGAATCGGAGATATCCCGATTTTGATGATCACGGCCAAAGGCGAGTCAGCCGACCGGATCAAAGGGTTTCAGCTCGGAACGGATGATTATTTGGTCAAGCCCTTCGATCCGATGGAGCTGGCACTTCGGGTCAAGGCACTGCTCAAACGATCCCGGATTTCCGCTTCTCAAACGGTGAAACTCGGGGAGATCTCCTTGGACCGCAAGAGTTATCAAGTCATGTACAAGGATGCGGAGTCGGTTACGCTGCCGATGAAGGAATTCGAATTATTGTATAAGCTGGGCAGCTATCCGGGGCAGCTGTTTACCCGCGATCATCTCATCGCGGACATTTGGGGTTTGGATTACGAGGGGGACGAACGGACAGTCGACGTGCATATCAGTCGTCTTCGGGAGCGGTTTGTCGATCATGAGGCCGATTTCCGGATTGTGACGCTTCGCGGTCTCGGTTACCGGTTGGAGGTGTATCGGGATTAAATCGCTATATACCCGCGTTGTCTTGATTTTCGTCGGTGTTGTGATCGTGAGTTTGTTAGCAGCCTTCGCCGTGGCTCAATTCATGTACAGAAGTCAGGTTCAAACTATGATGCAGGAAAGTTTGATTTCCAACGGCAAAAAGATTATTCAAACGTATCGATCCACCTCATCAGCCGATTTGATCCCTTTCATGCAGAGCGTTGCCTCCATCTCCAACAATGCCGTTCAAATCTACAACTCAAGCGGACAACCTCTGCTTAAAGAAGTCAATCCACCTATCAGAGTAGTGCGGTCGAATGTGGATCATGTGCTGAAGGGAGGAATTGAACGTAATCTCGAGAGCGGAGATCATCTTCCTTTGATCGGACTTCCTTTTCAGAGTCAAGGGAAATCTTATGCCTTATTTATGAGGCCGGAAACGAATAGTTTCTTTGCGGAAATCGCGAAAGCGATGCGTACTGTTCTGATCTTTGTTTTGCTCGCCGGCAGCGTCCTCATTCTGGTAGCCTCCCGTTATATTGTAGAGCCTGTTCTTCGATTGACGGAAGCAACCAGGCTCATGGCGCATGGCAATTTCGATGTGGCCATTCGGACCCAACGGAAAGACGAGATCGGCCAGTTGACGACCAGCTTTAATGAGATGGCGCAAGAACTCGCTAATCTGGACCGCATGCGGCAGCAATTCGTGGCGAATGTGTCGCATGAGATTCAAACGCCGCTCACTTCGATTTCCGGATTCACGAAGGCGTTAAAACAGAAAAGGATGACCGAGGACAGCCGCCTTCATTATTTGACCATCATCGAAGAGGAAAGTGAAAGGTTGTCCCGGCTCAGCCAGAACTTGCTTCGGCTGTCTGCTTTGCAGGAGGGCCATCATCCTGTGAAGATCGGCACGTTCCGGTTGGACGAGCAGATCCGCAAGGTGGTCATCGCTTTGGAGCCGCAATGGGCGGGGAAACAAATCGATATCGATCTTCGGCTTGACGTGATCACGGTTGAAGCGGACGAAGACCAGCTTAGCCAGGTGTGGACCAATTTGCTCAGCAACAGCATCAAATTCAGTCCGTCCCATAGCTCGATCCTTGTGGAATGCAAGCTGCTCGACGATCTCGCGATCGTCTCTATTAAGGATCAAGGGCTGGGCATTCCTGATGAAGAAAGAATAGATATTTTCAAACCGTTTCATAAGGTAGATAAAGCCCGTGACCGGTCGATAACCGGCAATGGACTCGGCTTATCCATCGTGAAGCAAATCGTCGATATTCATCGGGGTAAGATTCAAGTGTCCGGCGGCGCCGGAGAGGGCTCCATCTTTACCGTGCGGATTCCGCTGCATTACGGGAAAATTGAATGAGGAGTCGAACCTACCTCTGAATGATCTCCGACATAAACGTTTACAGCCGCGAAGAGGATGGGAATAGCCACTACTTGTTTTGTAACGGCCTGTTCATATTGAGTCAAAACTGGAGGTGTATCTTCTTCTCAGCAGGATGAGAGGAGAGAACATAGTAATGAGTGGTTTAAGCAAATTCAGTTTGAAAAACGGGGTCGCCGTCATCCTTCTTTGTGCTCTTGTATTGGGATACGGCCTGTACTCCGCTTCACACATCAAACAGCAAACGTTCCCCGATGTGGAGTTTCCCGCGGTGTTCGTTCAAGGTGTGTATCCCGGCGCATCGACCGAAGAAATGGAGACCCTGGTTACAGGACCAGTCGAGCAAAGCTTGCTCGGGATGAAAGGATATGATTCGCTCACCAGCACGTCCGCCGAAAATAGTTCCAACATTTTCATGCAGTTCCCCTTCGGAACGGACATGAACAAAGTGAACACAGACGTGGGGGCAGCGCTTTCGAAGCTAAAACTGCCCGATCAAGCCCAGGTGACGGTCCGGCGTATTTCGGTAAATTCCCAACCGATATACGAGGCCGCGGTGTTCTCCGGCAAAACAGACCCGAACGCGTTACAGGCTAAGCTGGAAAAAGAGGTCCTGCCGAACTTAAGCAAGCTGAAAGGCGTGGACTCCGTATCGCTTGGCGGAACGAAATCCGAAGAGATCCGCATTAATGTGGATAAAGACAAGGCGAATCAACGGGGAATTTCCTTGAGTACGATCAAATCGGCCGTTCAATCGCTCGATTATGCGTTCCCCCTAGGCTCGGTCAAGCAAAATGATACCACGATTCCCATTCGTCTTGTCGGGAAAGTCAACGCTCTGCAGCAAATTCAAGACTTGCAGCTGAGCGGGGGAGCGGCAGGGGGCAACACTTCCGCAGGAGCAGGTGCAGGTGCAGGAGCAGGTGCAGACACAACTCGCGGACCAGGCCCCAAGCAGGCGATGGCGGCACCGGCCAAAGTCAAATTATCGGATATTGCCGAAGTGACGACCGTCTCATCCCAGAAAGAAATCACGCGATTTAACGGACATGAGAGTTTTACCATTTCGGTCCTGAAAAACCAGGACGCCAATACGGCGGATGTCGCCAAACTGGTGAAAGATACGCTTGCGTCTTACCAGCAAAAAGACGGACTAGACCTTCACGTCATTATGGACCAAGGCACGGAAATCGAACACTCTGTCTCGTCTTTGGTGACGGAAGGCTTGTACGGCATGTTGTTTTGCATCATCGTCATTTTCCTTTTCTTGCGGAATCTGAGAGCGACGCTGATTTCGATTCTAGCACTGCCGATCTCCATTTTCGCGACGATCGCGTTGTTGGATCGAATGGGATATACACTCAATATCATGACGCTGGGCGGTATAGCCGTCTCGATCGGGCGAATTGTGGATGACAGCATCGTGGTGATCGAGAACATTTACAGGTGGCGTCAAGAGAAAGGTACCGCGATGAAGGGAAAAGAACTTGCCTTCAAAGCAACCAAGGAAGTAATAAGCGCTGTGGCATCTTCGACGCTCGCCACGGTTGTGGTGTTCTTGCCGCTGGCTTTCGTCACGGGTATTATCGGAGAGTTTTTCCGGCCGTTCGCCTATGCGGTCGTGATTTCGATCGTTACCTCGCTGCTTGTAGCGGTCATGCTCATTCCGGTGCTGGGCGCCAAGTTTTTCAAGAAGGTGAAGCATCACGGCAAGGAGAGCGGATTCGCCCGGGGATTTGAAAAGCTGCTGCGCGGCGCGTTAAAAAGAAAATGGTTGTCGATCACGGTCGCCATCGTTTTATTAATCGGTTCGCTGAGCACGATCCCGCTTCTTGGCGTCTCCTTCTTGCCGAGTACAACCGCGCCGACCGCGCAAATCAATTTGACGCTGCCTGTGAAATCGGACATCCGGCAAACGTCCGATGTAAGCGCCAAGGTAGAGGCCTATGTCAAAGGATTAGCCGGCATTGTTGACGATCAAGTGTCAATCGGCGGAGGCGAGGAGGGCCCGTTCCGGCAATCGGATAACCATAACAAAGCGCAGTTTAGCCTTACATTTGCCGATGGAACGAACATGGAACAGATGCTGAAAAAAATGAACGACGAAATCAAGCCGATCGTCTTGACCGCTTCACCGGAGTCAACGTTCGAGGTTAAAGAAGGAGCGCAAAGTCAAGGACCTCCGTCCGGCAACGGGATCGATGTGACTTTATATTCCAGTGACATGAGCGCCTTGGCATCGGCTTCCAAACAAGTGGAAAATTTGATGAAGCAAAACAGCCAGCTGAAGGAAGTGACCAACAACCTGACGGACGTTACGCCGAAGTGGGTACTGTCCATCAATCAGGCGGGGCTCGACGCGAATGTGTCTTCCTTCCAAGTGATGCAGGCGGTCAACGAGCAACTTAGACCGGTTGACATCGGCACTTATATGATCGACGGTAAGAAATTAACCTTTAGCACGACATATAAGCAGCCCATCACGTCCAAAGATGAATTAGAGAATATCGATATTCCGACGATGGCGGGCATCAAGAAACTGAAAGACATTGCCGGTTTGACGGAATCGAGCGCTCCGGTCACCGTGAATCACGACAACGGCAAAACCTATGCCAAAGTAAGCGCCCAGATTAAAGGATCAAATACGACCAATGTTTCCCGCGCTGTGCAGGCCGATATTCGAAGCTTGGTGCTTCCAAGCGGAGTGGACGTCCAATTCGGCGGCGGACTCAAAATGATCACCGAAGGGTTTACCAGCATCGGAATTGCTATCGGTGCAGCGGTCGGGTTGGTGTTCCTGGTCATGAGCATGACCTTCGGGGGTCTGCTGACTCCGCTGATTATCTTGTCATCCCTGCTATTCGTACCGGTCGGCGCGCTCGCCGGTCTTCTGGTCACCGGACAATCGTTATCGATGAGCGTCATGATCGGTGTTCTGATGCTGGTTGGTATCGTGGTGACGAATGCCGTCGTGCTGCTGGACCGTGTAGAGAAAAATCGCCTATCCGGCATCGAGCTGACGGAGGCCATTGTGGAAGCGGCGAAGATCCGGCTGAGACCGATTCTGATGACGGCTTGCGCCACGATTCTTGCTCTCGTTCCGCTGGCTCTGTCCCAATCGTCCTCCTCAAGCTTGATTTCCAGCGGCTTAGCCATTACCGTGATCGGCGGTTTGACGACATCGACATTACTGACTTTGATTGTGCTTCCCGTTCTTTATCAAATGACAGGCAAACGGAGAAAAGAAAGAGAAATTTTCGACTAAAGCAAGTGTAAACGGCTATCGCCGTCCATGATTGTTGCTAATGCGAACCCTCCAAACTACCAGATTTGATACTTTAAAGTCTCGCAACCGAGTAGATGGGTAACAGAGGGGGCTGTCTAAAAGTCATCAAAAGTTATTCCGTAGTCAGACTTTGCCCAATTGCAACGCCAGATTGTAACACAGAGTCGCTCTAAGCCGAAATAACCCAATTGGAAGGGGGTATTGGTAGTGGTTTCGCCAAATAAGGGCTTCCAATTGGGCGAATTCGGTCTATAGGTAACAAGATGTAGCTCGCATGTTCTTTAGTTGGGCTAAATCGGACTGGGGCATTACGAGGATAGGCGAACACCGGAACTCCTGGTGAAATTAGGTATTTCCGGACTGGACGGCGTCCGAATGGGCAGATACACTGACAGAAACGAAGTGAACAACAGAGAGGACCTATTGCCCAGATGAATATTTTTCGAGGATCAAGAAAACTCGCTCTCGCCGCTTTATCCTTGATGTTATGTCTTGCATTCGTTTCTTCGGCCGTTGCGGCAGCTAAGGGGACGGCGATCGCCACGGTCGTTAAAAAACACCATCTGCCCAAAGGATTCGTCTATTTGGATGAAGTGATTCCCAGAGCTCAATATGACATCCGCTACTACAGCGATTATAACTTTATCGGAACACATGTTGACGGATACAAGGCACCGGTCGCCATTATGACCAGTCAAGCGGCGAAAGCTTTGAAGGCGGTGAACGACGATCTGGAGCGGAGAGGCTTCAGCCTCAAGATCTTCGACGCCTATCGTCCACAGAAAGCCGTGAATCATTTTAAGAGATGGTCCAAGGACATCACCGATACGAAAATGAAAAAAACCTTCTATCCGAAAGTGGATAAAAGGAATTTGTTCAAGCTCGGATACCTGGCCAGCAAATCCGGACATTCCAGAGGCAGCACCGTCGATCTGACGATGGTGGATAATAAGACAGGCAAAGAGCTGGACATGGGCGGCAGTTTTGATTTCCTGGGGGACATCTCCACTCACGGAACGAAGTTGATCACCGCGAAGCAGACGGCCAATCGCAACCTGCTGAAAAACACGATGATCAAGCACGGTTTCAAACCGTACAGCAAGGAATGGTGGCATTACACGCTTCAACATGAACCGTTTCCGAGCACCTATTTTGATTTCGATGTGGAGTGACGGACTGATCTCATTTGTATCATCTGAAAGCCGCAGTCTGCGGCTTTTTGTTTTGACTTTTTGTTACTTTAGGGATATTATATAAACTAAATAATATTTAAGTAGCATAAATATTAAGTAATGCAAGTATGTGTAAAGGAGGGTCCAAAACTTGGGAATGGATAAGTTCCAATCCGCGGTCCGGTTTCGTCATGCGCTTCATGGTTTGAGACGAAAGCTCGCTCAGGATTTTGCGCAATCCAATCCGGAAGTAACCAATCCCCAGTTTTTCGTTTTATACATGATCCGAGAGAACGGTCCATGTAAAGTAACCGCTATGGCCGATCAAATGGAAGTGAAACCGAGTGCGATCACGGTGATGATCGACAGACTGGTGAAACAGGGCTATGTGACGCGGGAACATGACGTGAAAGACCGTCGTGCCGTGTTGGTGGATATCACCGAACACGGGCGTGAAGCCGTGAAACAGTCGGAGGAGCAAAGCAACGAAATCATCGGCCGTTATTTCGAGAATGTTAGCCCTGAGGATGCCGAACAGATGATTCAAACCTTAGAAAAACTGACCGCAGAATCACCGAAACGAACATACGGGAGGAAACAAAGTGACAACGAACAATGAAACTTTTCAAGAAAAAGCGGATGACAAACCTTTTAAGAGCAGAGGTTTATTGATCATCGGCTTGATGATCGCCATGCTGTTCGGAGCGTTGGATCAAACCATCGTCGGAACGGCTATGCCGCGAATTGTGGGTGATTTGGGCGGTCTCAGCCTCATGGCATGGCTGACTACCGCCTACATGCTCACCTCTACGGTCGTCGTTCCGATTGCAGGTAAATTAGCGGACCTCATCGGCCGAAGAGTGGTGTATGTGACGGGACTTGTCATTTTTATCGCCGCATCCGCACTCTGCGGAACCGCTCACAATATGACTTGGCTGATTATCTTCCGCGCTTTGCAAGGAATCGGCGGCGGTATTATGATGCCGATGGCCATGATCATTATCGGGGATATTTTTACCGGCAAAGAGCGAGGCAAATGGATGGGCGTATTCGGCGGAATCTTCGGCCTGTCATCGGTCATCGGTCCGCAAGTCGGAGGATGGATCGTCGATGCTTTGAACTGGCGATGGGTATTTTATATTAACCTGCCTGTCGGGATTTTGGCTGCCGTCGTCATCGCGTTGGCTCTGCCCAAGCATAAAAACGAAGGAAAAGTGATTTTTGATATTCCCGGCATGGTCACGATGATCATCGGAGTGGTCAGCATGCTTCTTGCGCTGACGTTTGGCGGAGTGGATTACACGTGGGGTTCATGGCAAATTGTCGGTTTATTCGCAGTGGCCGTTGTAGCATTGGTCAGTTTCGGGATCATTGAGTCCAGGGCCAGGGAGCCGATATTACCCATTCGTTTGTTTAAAAACAGGGCGTTCAGTACGATTAACGGAGTCGGATTTTTGATGGCGGTGGGGATGTTCGGCGCGATTATGTTCATTCCTTTGTTCATGCAGGGCATCGTGGGCGTGAGTGCCTCGTCATCCGGCACCATCATGACTCCGATGATGATTACGATGATTGTGACAAGCATCATTGGCGGTCAATTGGTGTACAAAATCGGCGTTAAATCGCAAATGATCATCGGCATGGCTGTGATGGCCATAGGATTTTGGATGCTTACCACAATGGGGTTGGAAACCACCAAGTTATATGCATCCGGCATTACCATGGTGCTAGGTTTGGGTATGGGCCTGGTCATGCAGCTGCTGACGTTGGCGCTGCAGGAAAGCTTTCCGAAGTCGGAGATGGGCGTCGTTACCTCTTCAAGCCAGTTTTTCCGGTCGATCGGCGGCACGCTGGGCATGACGGTACTCGGTGCCGTGATGAACAGCCAATCAAGCAAAACGTTGGCGACAGACTTGGAACCGATCCTGAAACAAGCACCGGACAAAACAGGAATGGTTGCGCAAATGACGGACAAAATCCATTCCGATCCGCAAAGCATTTATTCCATGCTTCTCAGTCCTGCACTGAAGGCTAAGCTGCCGGCGGAATTTGTTAACACCGTATCTCCGATTTTGAAGCATTCCATGATCTTGTCGCTGCATACCGTCTTTTGGGTCGGCTTGGCTTTCATCCTCGTGGGAACAGTTGTCACGTTTACGATAGGTAAAATCAAACTGTCGGTTAGAGAGAAGAAGCCGAAGGATGTACTGGAGTCGGTCGCGGGGTAATTGTCCACAAACACATTCTATGCATGGTATGGCAGTCGGAATCCACGATTCCGGCTGCTTTTTCTGTGCCAGCCATCATTTTGGAATTCTTGCCGTCTCATTCCCGAATCGTTATCGATCGCCATTCGTTGTGTTAGACTTGCGCCAAGAAGTAATCGAAGGGGAGTGTCTTTGTATGCATAAAGTCATCAAGCCGAATATTCTCTACTTTGGAACACCGGTTGTCTTGATCAGCACACGGAACGAAGACGGTTCGACGAATCTGGCTCCCATGTCCTCGGCATGGTGGCTTAACGATTCGTGCATGCTCGGAATGAGCGAAAGATCGCAAACCGTTCAGAATTTGCTGCGTGAACGCGAATGTGTGCTCAATCTGCCTTCGGAAAATCTGCCGCGATCGAAGTGCGCATCGTGATGGTGTATGTGGAGGAACAGCTATTGATGGACGGGGAGAAAGATTATATCGACCCGGAGAAATGGAAACCGCTGATCATGAACTTTTGCGAATATTTCGGTCTGAGCGGCAAGCTGCATCCTTCGAGACTGGCACGGATTTTCGCGCCGCCTGCCCGACAAGTGTCCATGCAGAATGAGCAGGTTTCCCTTTAGGAGGCTGATTCGTTTATAGCTGGTCGGCCTTTTTCTGTTCCATGAACGTGGTGTACACTGTCGCCATTAAAGCCAGAAGGTACCCGATTGCGCAGATTCTGGCCAGCCATTGATAATCTTTGGAAATAAACCAACCGATCACGACAAAACCCAAACCGGCGACAATGACGATATGCGTAACTCTTCTCCACTTTTGTAAAGATCGCCTTGCTTCGGGATTTTCATCGTCAGCGGTGTCCTTGCTTGCTTCGGAATGGTTCAGTTTCTTCGATTTCCTCCATGACAGCAAAAGTGTAATCAAAACCGCGAGAGGTTGAACTGCAAAAAGGAAAACAGGAAAGCCATAATTGGCAAATATCGCAACTTCAGGCGTTCCACCGAACGCGAATACGAGAGTAAGTAAGGTGAACCATCCGACCGGCTTGCTGTAAAATTGGTAATTGTTCGACTTGGTGAAGCTGGCCAATCCGATCAAAATGGCGAAAAACGACAGTGTAATATTCACGATAAAAGAAGGAAAATAGGCACTGAAAATGACAATTTCCAGGCGATCGAGAAAATCCGTTATATGTATCTGTTGAATTAAGGCGTACGTGGGATAAATCTCTTTGGACATGATGTTGG
>JAQBPQ010000155.1 GCA_028287445.1 Cohnella sp. | reverse complement strand
CCAAGCGCTCTACCAAGCTGAGCCACGTCTCGAGGTGGCTATTTTACAGCGAACATTATTGATTATATCACAGACAAAACTAAAAAGAAAGTAATCGGGCCGATTTCTTGGCTGGTAATGATCGGGCCGATTTACAGCAAGATAACACGCGGCTTTACGCGTATGAAAACGCTTTAATTTATTGCCAACCCAACGGTTTCCTGCTAAAATTTAATCCATCTGAATGCTCATGGGAGGGCAAAGAATTGAAAAGATGGGGTCTTCTTGGACTGGCGGTTTTGCTGGTTCTGATCATGGCCGCGTGCGGCAAGAAAGATAATACGAATGGCAGCGGCAAGGTATACAAATTCGCCACGGATGCTGCTTATTCGCCGATGGAAATGATGGACAAGGATAAAATTGTCGGATTCGACGCTGATTTTCTTGATGCCGTCATGAAGGAAGCCGGGTTGCAGTATAAACTCGACAATACCGGTTGGGATCCGATGCTGCTAAGCGTGAAGTCAGGGAAGGAATATGACGGCGGCATTTCTTCCGTCTCCTTCACAGAAGACCGCAAAAAGGATTATTCCTATTCGAGTCCTTACTTTGAATCGACCAACATGATCATGTCGAAAAAGGACAGCGGGTTTAAGACCGCCATCGACATCAAGGACAAGAAAGTCGCTGTGCAGAATGGAACCACGGCGGATCAGATCATGAGCAAGCTGATGGGCAAAGATAACGGTAACCTCAGAAGATTCGACAGCAACACGCTTGCCTTTATGGAATTGGACAAAGGCGGCGTTGACGCGGTGGTAGCCGATATCGCCATCGTGCGGGAATATCTGAAGCAAAATCCGGATAAAAATTACGCAGGCAGCCTCGATCCTGAGAACTTCGCTTCAGAATTTTACGGTATCCTGCTGCCTAAGGGAAGCGATCTGAAGGCGAAGCTGGATCCGGCCATCAAGAAGGTGCTCGAGAATGGCAAGTACGCGGAAATCTACAAGAAGTGGATGGGCGAGGAGCCCAATGTGCAAAATGTACTAAACGCAAAGCCATAACCGTTCCGCATAGGCATGCGTAGTGGCCACATTACGCATGCTTTTTAGCGCAGTTTAGGGCGGAAAGGAAGAGTGCGATGGGTTTCAGGTTTGATATGATTTATGACTATGCTCCCTTGTTTCTGAGGGGCATGTTGCTCACGATCGGAATATCCATTGCCGGCATCTTTCTCGGATCAATCCTCGGGCTGGGGGTAGCACTCTGTAAAATGTCCCGGACATTGTATTTGCGGTGGCCGATGGATGCCTATGTGAATTTTTTCCGCGGCACTCCTTTGCTTGTTCAGGTGTATATAATCCATTTTGGCGTCATTCCCGTCTTCTATGGAAGCACGAATGTGATTATCGCCGCGATTGTGGCTTTATCGCTGAACTCCGCAGCTTATTGCGCCGAAATCTATCGTGCAGGCATTCAATCGATCGACAAAGGACAGCGGGAGGCTGCCTATTCGCTCGGCATGACGCATTTTCAGACGATGAGATTCGTCATTCTCCCTCAAGCCATCAAGCGAATGATTCCCGCGTTCGGCAATGAGTTTATCGTACTCATCAAGGATTCCTCTATTGTTTCGGTGATTGCCGCACCGGAATTGATGTATTGGACGAGATCCATGAGTACGGCGACATACAAAGTGTGGGAACCGTATTTAAGCGCGGCGTTCATTTATTTCATTTTGACTTATTCCTTGAACAAGGTGCTTAGCTATGTGGAAAGAAAGACGGTGACATCATGAAACCGATGATTAGGGTTGAGAAACTGTCCAAATCTTTCGGTTCCAATACCGTACTCCGTGATATCGACCTTGAAGTGATGCCTAAAGAAGTAGTGGTGCTCATAGGAGCTTCCGGCTCAGGTAAATCGACCCTGCTCCGCTGCCTCAATGCGCTGGAGATTGCGGATAAGGGCGAAATTTGGATCGAAGAGGTTTCGCTGGTGGCCAAAGGCACCAACATCCCGCAGATCCGGGCTGAAATGGGTATGGTGTTCCAACAATTTAATCTGTTCCCGCATAGGAAGGTGATCGACAATATCACGTTATCACCCATCCGTGTACGTGGATGGACGCCAGAACAGGCCCGTGTCAAGGGCATGGAGTTGCTGCGCAAAGTCGGTCTAGAATCGAAGGCAGACGCATACCCAGCCTCGCTCTCGGGCGGACAGGCCCAACGGGTGGCCATTGCCCGTGCGCTTGCGATGGAGCCGAAAATCATGCTGTTCGACGAGCCGACGTCCGCTCTTGATCCCGAGATGGTCGGCGAAGTGCTCGGGGTCATGAAGACACTCGCCAAGGAAGGCATGACCATGGTGGTGGTTACCCACGAAATGGGCTTCGCTCGCGAAGTAGGCGACCGGATCTTGTTCCTTGATCAAGGCACGCTGTTGGAAGAGGGGACGCCGGAGGAACTGTTCGGCCAGCCTAAGCACGAAAGGACCAAGGAGTTCTTGTCCAAGATTCTGACTTAGAGATGCAGGATAGCGCCGCCCTGCCAATTACCCTACCAAGCTTACGGAGGCCCGAGAGGGCCTTTTTTTTTTTGAACCAAACACTCCCCGCATTTTTTTTCTTCCCGACAATATCCCCGAAGGATTCGATAACACCGCCGACGAAATACTTGATTAACCGTACTTTGGGAAGTCGTCAAACACACATTAAAGGAAGGAGTATAAGGGATGAAAAAAATAGAGGAAATAAAAGAACGGTTGGAGCTTCGCATAAAAGCCGATATTCCGTCAGTTCCCGGCAGAACAAAGGCACTTTCGGATTTTGATGAACATGCCGTTCACGATATCCAATACCTCCTATCCCACTTAGAGACAGCAGAGAAGGCGTTGGAGAACTTAATCGACTTGGTCAGCGAATCTTACGACCAAGAAGAATATGGAAGCATGATAAAGTCGAATAAATATATCGAGCAGTGGGAAAAGGCTGAGCAAGCCCTCCAACAAATACGCGAATAATACGTTTCCAATCCGTTCCCAGCAGAAAAATTAACAAAATCCGATCCAAAAATAAAAAAGAAAAACCCTTATGTATCAAGGATTTTTTGGTAGTTTATGTGGCGCGCCCGATACGATTCGAACGTACGACCTGCAGTTTAGGAAACTGTCGCTCTATCCTGCTGAGCTACGGGCGCGTATGCGATACTCATTTTATCAGATATCCGGCTCCGAGAAAAGCGTAAAGCTATTGGTAATCGCTCACGATCCGTCTGATCCGATCCAAACCTTCCCACATATCTCCCGGACCGTCGTAAATGAGAACGATGGCCCCGTTGAAAGCGGCTAGTTTCATCGTATCCAGACAGCGGCGAAATTCCAGTTCATCCGGAAACCCATTCTCGTCATAATGTGCTTTGGCATGCACCGAGACACTGTGCGGAAGGATAACCCCAAATTCGGCATATTTGGATGGCGCTTTGAAATTACCGAAATCGGTAATAAACCCGATGGAATCCCCAGTCAACTCCAGCAGTCTGGCACAGCTTTTAGCCGTTCCGGTCAATCTGTGGAAATTTTCGGACACGACACGCACACCAACACGGGAAGCGTACTCGCTTAGCTCAATCATGCGGGACGCCGATTGTCGAATCGCTTCCTCATCGGCTGGTTCCGCATCGCCCGCGATGACCCGGATCTGCTTGGCGCCCGCATGGGAGGCAGCATCGATCCAACCCCTTATCAACGTGAGATCCGCTTCCCACCGTGTAGGATCGGCCGTTGTTAAATCGCCATAATCGAGCAACAACGTATCGAAAGCGATTCCGGCGTCCCTAAATGCTTGCCGCAGCAAGGTTAAATACTCCGCGTCTTGCGACGGAAAATGAAAATGGCAAATTTCAACTGCCTCGTAGCCCCGTTTGGCCGCTTCGAACGGCAGCTCAAGAAGCGACATCTCCTCCGGCTGGGCCTCCATTTTGGTTACGTGACGACCGCTCTTGTCATCCCATTCGGTTAAGCGAAGCGGACCCAGCAATCGATGCAGGCTCCAGGTACTGACGGATAGATAAGACATCTGCGTTCCTCCATTACCGCTAAAATAGAAACCAACTTACATATTTAGAATAATGGTTGTTTAAACAAAAGAGAAGGCTGACGTGCAGCCTTCTTCAAACTTTATACTTCTTCCCGAAGCTCTTCGATCAGATTGGCCTTCGCCATCCTTCTTAGCGGGCCTTGGACGGACAATAACCCGATTCCGAGGGCGAAGATGCAGGCGATCGCAGCGCCGCCCCATGGGAACTCGAACGGAACTCCTTGGATCCCGGAAAGCTGATGATACAGGAAATAACTGATCGCGCTGCCGAGCAGCAATCCCCAGAAAGATCCGATCACCCCAAACCATACTCCTTCCAAGGTGGCCATTTTGCGGACTTGCCCCATAGTCATCCCGACGACCTGCAAAAGACCGATCTCGCGGCGCCTCAGCAGCAGATTGGTTTGCACGGTATTGATAATATTCAGGCTGCCGATTAGCCCGATGACGGCCAGGAAACCGTAGACGAAAATTTGCATCTGCACCGCGAATTGACGGCTTTGCTTCTGTTGATCCACGATGTTGATCAATTGCCCGTTGGGCATCTCTGAGGTGATTTGCTCAAGCGCGATACGTACAGGCTCGGAATCCGCCCCGTCCTTTAAGGCGATCTGCAGCGCCATCAAAGTCGTTCCAAAAGGACGATTCTCCGCAGGCGCGGCTTCGATGATTTTCTGCATCGTTTTCTTGGTTCCGATGACCGTCAAAGCTTCCTGTTGATAAGCCGCATCAAACGGCGATTGAGACAGAATGCCGAGGATTTTCACTTGACGGGAAGTTTGAGTTTCTGTGTTATTGCCGCCAAGCTGCAAAGTCAGGGTGTCACCGACCTTGTACCGGGTCAATTCCAATATCTCATTTTTCTTGTCGCTTTGGACGAAAGGTTTGACTGTCTGGATGATCAGCACTCCGTCTTCCGCTTCCAGCTTGCTTCGATCGGCTGTGCCGGCCTTCAAGAATGGTTGAACCTTGGTCAGCCGGGCATCATCGTACAACTGCATATTGACCGAAACAGCTTGGCTTTTGTGACCGTTCCACAACACGTCTTGGAAGTTGATGTTCATTTTGCTCTCAAAATCCGTATTGACCAGACCGTTCGGGACCAGAGCAAGGGGGTCCGGCATAACGTATCGTCCGTACACGGCGTCAACACCAGGTTGCTTGGTAATCCGATCCAACGTTGGCGGAGTCGCGATATCTCCGACCTTGTTTTCCTTCGATTTGTCATTGTTATGCACGATAAAACGACTGATCTCAAATGCGATTTTGTTGTTTTCGGTCGAATCTACCGTCATCTTGAAGGCTTGCTGAGTAAAAAAATGAAACACGATAAAAAGCATGACGCTAATGACAATCGAAAAAGTGGTGATCCGGAACTTCGTGCGATTGCGCCTGATATTGTTGGAAGCCATCTTCCCCTCGACGCCCAGCAGGCGAAGCAGGGACGGAATCCGCGTCTTGCGGTACGATTCGCGGACGATGCTTCCCGCACCTTTGACGGCGTCGACCGGCGAGACACGGGACGCTTTACGGGCCGGCAGCCAGGCGGCCAGATAAACCGCGGCAATGCCGACCGCCACACTGAGTCCGATTACCCACCAGTGGAAGGTGAGATGGAAGTTATCCATTTGCAGGATGTGGAATCCGCCTTGGATCATCAGCCACAACACCAGCCACAAAGCTCCCCAGCCGATGGCCAATCCGAGCGGGATGCCGACGATGGCGAGTGCCGTTGCTTCCCGGAGAACCAAATTGCGGACCTGCCGAGGAGTGGCGCCGACTGTGCGGAGCAAACCGAATTGGCGAATCCGTTCCAACACGGAAATATGAAAGGCGTTATAAATAACGGCGACAGTAGAGAGAACCACGAGGCCGACCAGAGTCCCGAAGATGACCATGAGCGCCTGGTTTGTGCGGCTGTTCGGCGACTGCCCCATGAGGGAAAGCACCCGACTGTTCGTATAGAAGTGACCTCCCAGCTTACCGAACTCATCCAGGTGGGAGCGGATGTCCACACCCTTTTTCAAAGTGACAAACAACTGGGTGGATGGATTCGTGGGCGGAATCGGAGCGGTGTCGGGCTGAAGGGTGTATGCGGCTGCCGACTGTCCCACTTGCGAATATTTCTGGCTTTTCAGAATGCCGCTCAACCGATACGTATGCGATTTGCCATCCGGAGCGATTAAACTTACGTTATTACCGATCTTTGGCTTACCCGGAATACGAGGAAGAATCCATTGTTCCACGACTACTTCATCCGAAGAAGCCGGAAGCCGGCCTTTGGACAAATGAATCGGCATTAAAGTAAGCGCGTCGCTATTGGCTTCGTAAAGATAAATTTTAAAAGGTTGATCAAGCGGTGTGTCAGCGCTCATACGGAGCAGACCGACACGATCGACCAGCGCGTGACTTCGAAGTTTCTCATACAATCCGGGGGCTGGCTGTGAATAACTGAAATGAAAAGAGCCGTTTTCGTAAATTTGCTGATCCAGCACATTGTCCTTCAGCGCCTGTCCCATCGTGAGAAGCGCACTGATCAGCGCCACGGATAACACAATTCCCAGCACAGTCAACACGGATCGTTTTCGCTGCTGCTTTAGGTAGCGACCCGCAAGTACGCCGTAACCCATCATGCCCGTGTTCCCCCTCGGGTATCGTCAATGAGACGGCCGTCCTGGAGTCGAATCACGCGATCGGCTTCTGCCGCCACGTTCATATCATGAGAGATGACGATCACCGTCTGATGAAACTGCCGCACCGCAAGCTTCAACAGCTCCAACACTTCGCGCCCATTTGCGCTGTCCAGGTTGCCCGTCGGTTCGTCCGCCAGCACGATGGCCGGACGATATGCAAGCGCCCGTCCGATCGCCACACGCTGCTGCTGTCCACCCGACAGCTCCGAAGGCAGGTGTTTGCGCCGTTGATCCAGACCAAGTGTCCGGATCAAATCGTTCACATATTCTTTGTCCGGTTGCCGGTGATCGAGCAGCAGAGGCAGCTGGATATTTTCCTCGACGTTCAGTACAGGAATCAGGTTATACGATTGAAAAATGAATCCGATTTTCCGGCGGCGGAATACGGCTCTCTCTTTCTCTTTCAGGCCGTACAAGTCTTGTCCGTCAATCTGAACATGCCCGGCCGTCGGCCGATCCAAGCCGCCGAGTAAATGCAGCAGCGTACTTTTGCCCGAACCGCTCGCACCGACCACGGCGACGAATTCACCCTGCTCAATGGAGAAAGACACGTCCTTCAGTGCGTCTACCTGCGTGCTGCCCTTTCCGTAGCTTTTGCCAAGTCCGTCTATTGCGATTACGTTCATCATCTGTTCCTCGCCTTCAATTGGCCGTCTCCCGGCCTCATGAGGACAGTATAACGTGCCGAGCTTACAACTCCCCCGTGTTTCCGCTTACAGTATTGTAAGATTTGACAAATTCTGCCGCCGGCAAGGGGTGAAGAGGCAATATCAGCACAAACCGGGATCCGCCTTCCGGAGCGGCGCCCGCGGACAGCATACCGCTGTGCCTTTCCACGATCGACTTGGCCAACGCAAGGCCGAGCCCTACGCCGCTGCCTCCGGCGGAAGCGCGATAAAACTTTTTGAAAATGTGGGGCAAATGTTTTTCTTCGATTCCCGACCCTTGGTCCTGCACATACAATCGAAGGAATACGGATGTCGTCTCCCATCCGAGCGTAACCTGTCCGCCGCCCGGACTATGCTCCACCGCATTCTTCAGCAGGTTGGCGATCGCTTCGGCGAGCCAGTGGGCGTCGTGAGGCGCCGGTTCTTCAACCGGGACAGTCGGCGGTTTGACAACCAACTCGACGCCGCGGTCTTCCGCCATTCGCCGGACGGTGACAACCGCACGCGCAACCGTATCCTCCACAAGCGCCGGCTTTATCGCGAGTTCGAGCGCGTCGGCTTCCAATCGTGCGATTTTCAGCAGCGTGAGCGTGAGCCATTCCATCCGGTCCAGTTCCCGGCGGCAAGTGTCCAGAAATTCCGCTGCCGCAGTTGCGTCCACGTTGCCCCCGCGAAGCAGATCGACGTAAATGAGGAGAGAAGCGAGCGGTGTTTTGAGTTGGTGAGAAATATCGGCTACTGTGTCTTTGAGGAAATCTTTGTCCTGGTGAAGTTGTCCGATTGTCTCTTGCAGCCGTATCGCCAACTCTTGCACGTTGTTGGCCAACAGGCCGAGTTCTCCTTCTTCATACAGGCGGAAGGCCATCGGCCGGTTGTGTTTCACGGTATCTTCCAAAGAGACGGCCAAGTTACGGATTTCCTGAGACTGCCGGCGAGATTCCCGCAGCACGGCGGCCCCCAGAACGGTGAACAGGACCAATGCTGCCGTTCCCAGCACAATCAACGTACGCCTGGAATAGGCTGACATCGCGGGAGACAATTGCCCCTCCAGCTTCGGAGTGAGCCCGTATTCCGCCGCAATCCTGGTTCCTGTCTCCAGGTCCTTGCCTGTCAACGACTCCGGATGCGCCAGCAAGGCCGACCACTGCTCGGCCAGTGCGGGATTCGAAGCCGATAAGCGGCCGATCATAGCCGTGTGCTGCGTCAGCCATTGCTGCTTCAAACGATCGGTGGAATCGACCGTGTAGATCCAGATGAAGAGGGCTGCTGCAATAAACATGGCCACAAATATAAGGGTCATGTAGCGTACGGACGGGTTTCTCCACAATCGGGCCGCGCCTAGTTTGGCATGTTCTATCCGTTCCATCGGTATCCGGCTCCCCGCACCGTGGTAACCATTTGCGGATTTTGCGGATCGTCCTCGATCTTCTCGCGGAGGCGCCGCACATTCACTGCAACGGTGTTGTCATCCAATATCTCCACTCCGTCCGGCCATACTTTATGAATAATTTGCTCTTTCGACAGGACAACGCGGGGATTGGCCAAAAACAGCGAGAGCAGCCGGTATTCCGTCAAACTTAGGGGAATATCGCGGCCTTCTTTCTCTAATCGCATTTCCTCCGCATGCAGCATGAACGTCGATGACGGCGGAACAGAGCTGATCTGTGCGGGTACGGGAGCCGAGCGCCGACGCAACACAGCATGCACCCGAGACAGAAATTCTCTTAATCGAAAAGGTTTGGTGATATAGTCATCGCCCCCGAGATCCAATCCCCGGACCACGTCAATTTCCTGGTCGCTCGCCGTCAAAAAAATGATCGGTACGTCCGACGACCGCCGAACTTCCGAGCAGAAGTCGAACCCGTTGCCGTCCGGCAGCTGCACATCGAGCAGAATGAGCACGAATGCATCATCGCCGATCGCGCCGCGCGCTTCCGCCAAGGTGCGCGCCCCCGTCGTAGCGAATCCTTCCTGCTGCAACGTGAATTGGATGCCGCGATGTAAAGATTCATCGTCTTCAACCAACAAAATTCTCGTTGTCATTGTGCGCTCTTCCCCCTTCGCACAGCTAAGAAACACAATTTTTCGTCATTTTGGTAAATTATAGGTCAAACGTCCCGAAAATATCAGAAAAAAAAGTGAAATAATCGTCAGTTTGTCGACAACGTTCTACAATAAGCTCGATTTATTTGTCCTATAATGAAGTCAGTTTAAGAATGCAATCGTTGTATGACGAAAAATAACCGAAAGGAGAGGTCAGGAGAACCCTATGGATACCTCCCAACTTATCCATCGACTCCACTTGCTGCAACGTCGACTGTACGAAATGGCTGACGATCTGGGCAATCTGACCGATCCCGAAATTGTAGCCGTCAGTGAAGAAGCGGACCGGCTCATCGTCCAACTGCAGCGTCTGCGAATGGAAGAAGCGGAAGGAAGGAAGAAGGAAGAATCGTGTTCACGATCTCTCCTGGCGAATCCTCAATCGACGGAAGAAATCGGTCAGCAGAGCAGCGCACTTGTCTTGAAGCACTCCTG